>NZ_JBAMDI010000054.1:0-68488 GCF_036961695.1 Pseudomonas sp. CGJS7
CGAGACGGGCGCTCAGCCCTGTTCGTCCAGCAATCGCCGATAGACCGCCAGGTCTTCGGCACTGAAACAGCAGAACACGATCTCGCCCGGCGCTGCGTGCTCATGCGCCCGCGCCGTCGCCACCGCGATGCGCGCCGCGGCTTCCAGCGGATAGCCGAAGATGCCGGTGCTGATGCAGGGAAACGCGATCGCCCGGAATTCATGCCGCGCGGCGATCGCCAGCGAGTTGCGATAACACGCGGTCAAGGCCTCGGCCTCGCCATGCTCGCCGCCGCGCCACACCGGCCCGACCGTGTGGATCACATGGCCCGCCGGCAGCCGGTAGCCGCGGGTGAGCTTGGCCTCGCCGGTCTTGCAGCCGCCGAGCAAGCGGCATTCGGACACCAATTCCGGCCCCGCGGCGCGATGGATCGCGCCGTCCACGCCGCCGCCGCCGAGCAACGAGGAATTGGCCGCGTTGACGATCGCATCGACCGCCAATCGGGTGATGTCGCCCTGGATCGCGCTCAAGCGCATCAGTCGCGCTCGGGCCAGTCGATGAACTCCGCCGCGACCGCGTCGGTCAGCCACACGCCGTTTTCCGAGCGGAAGAACACGATGCCGGCGGCGTGCATGTCGCCGGCGCGGATGCGCAGCAGCAGCGGTTTGCCGTGGCGGATGCCGACTTTGACCGCGGTGCCTTCATCGGCCGACAGGTGCACGTGCTGACGGTTCTGCTTGAGCAGGCCCAGCTTGCGGATCGATTTGGCGAAGCGGGTGGCGGTGCCGTGATAGAGCGTGGCCGGCGGCGGCAGCGGCACCAGCGCCAGATCGACGTCGACCGAGTGGCCCTGGTTGGCGCGGATGCGCAAACCGTCGGCGCTGATGGCGAAGCGTTGCTTGTCGTTGTCGCGCACCACTTCGTCGATCAGGGCGCGGGTGACCGGCTTGCCCTCGGCGTTGGCGCGGTCGATCAGTTCTTCGATATCGGCCCAACCGTTGGGGTCGAGCCGCAGGCCGATCGACTCGGGCGAGTGGCGCAGCACCAGGCTGAGGAATTTGCTGGTTTTGGTCAGGCTTACGGAGGTCATGCGGGTTCCGGTGGCGGAGCGGCGCGGTGTGTCGGCCGCTGAGTGATGGGAGGCGGGCTCAGGCGATCGGCGTCGTCGCCAGCGCGGTTTCCAAACGTTGCAGACGTTCCGGCGTACCGACGTCGGTCCAACGGCCGCGATGATGCGAGCCGCAGAGCCGGCCGCGTTCGGCGCGCTCGCGCAGCAGCGGCACCACGCTGAAACGCGGCGGCGTGCGCTCGGTGCCGGGCGCGTCGGCGAGGATCGCGCGCCAGTTGTCGAACAACGCCGGGCGGTACACGCCGATGCCGGCGTAGGTCAGCCGGGTGTCGCCGTGATTGCGCAGGCGGTCGCCATCGAGCTGGAAGTCGCCGAGCGGCCGTTCGGCCGGGTTGTCCACCAGCAGCAGATGCGCGTCGCCGTCGAACTCGCGCGGCAGCGCGGCGAAATCGAAATCGGTCCAGATGTCGCCGTTGGCGACGATGAACGGCGCGTTCGGATCGGCGCCCTCGTTCAGCAGTTGCAGCGCGTGCAGCATGCCGCCGCCGGTTTCCAGCGGCGTGTCGCCTTCGAACGAGTAGCGCAAACGCAGGCCCCAACGCGCGCCGTCGCCGAGCGTGGCGGGAAACTGTTCGGCCAGCCACGAGGTGTTGATCACCACTTCGCTCACCCCGATCGCGGCGAGTTTTTCCAGGTGCCATTCGATCAAGCGCTTGCCTCCGGCCGGCAACAGCGGTTTGGGCGTGTGCAGCGTCAGCGGCCGCATGCGTTCGCCCAGGCCGGCGGCGAAAATCAGCGCCTTCATGCCGGCGCGCCCGTATTCGCCGGCGCCAGGGCGGGGCGCACGTAGCGTTCGACGATCTCGCTGAGCGGCGCCAGTTCCGGGTAACGCGCCAGCACGATGTCCAGATAGCCCAGGAAGCGCGGCGCATCGGCCAGGTACTTGGGTTTGCCGTCGCGATGATTGAGCCGCGCGAACAGGCCGAGAATCTTGATATGGCGCTGCAGGCCGGCGAAATCGGCGTCGCGGCGGAAGCGCGCGAACTCCGGCAGCGGGATGCCGGCGGCGACGGCGCGCGCGTGGTAGCGCGCCAGCCATGCATCGACGCGGTCTTCGGGCCAGCTGATGAAGGCGTCGCGGAACAGGCTGATCGGGTCGTAGGCGATCGGTCCGCGCAGCGCGCCCTGGAAATCGATCACCGCCACGCCGCCGTCCACCGGCATCAGATTGCGCGGCATGTAGTCGCGATGCACGAACGCTTGCGGCTGCGCGAGGATGGTGTCGAGGATGCGGCGATAGGCCAGGTCGAGCCGTTCCAGATCGCCGCAGTCCAGGGTCAGGCCCAGGTGGCGGCCGAGGAACCATTCATCGAACAGGCGCATCTCGCGGCTCAGGAAGGCTTCGTCGTAGGGCTGCAGATCGTCCGGGCAGGGCAGCGCCTGGATTTTCAGCAGCTGATCGAAGGCCGCATCGAACAGCGCATCGGCGTCGGCGTGGCCGGCTTCGAAGGCTTGCAGGAAGGTTTGTTGGCCGAGGTCCTCCAGCAGCAGGAAGCCGCGTTCAAGGTCCTGCGCCTGCACCTGCGGCACGCGCACGTCGCCGACCAGCAGCATTTCGCGGATGCGCAGCCACGGCCGCGCGTCTTCCAGATCGGGAGGCGAGTCCATGACGATGACGCTGCCGGCCGCGGTTTGGCCGCGCCAGTAGCTGCGGAAACCGGCGTCGAAGGATGCGCGGACCAGGGTGAGGCTGTCGTTGCCGGTCGCGGCGCGGGCCCATTGCAGGCGGGCGGCATCGCGGTCGGTGGGGTGCGGCTGGGTCATGCGGGCTCCATGCGGCCGGGCTGGTCGCAGGCGCACAGGGTAAACGCAGAAGTGAGCGGAGAGGAGCGAGGAGTGAGCAGAGAGGAGCGAGGAGTGAGCGGAGAGGAGCGAGGAGTGAGCAGAGGCTGCCCAGGGCCTCTGCCCCTGCTTTCGCTCACTCCTCACTCCTCTGCACTCGCTCCTCTGCACTCACTCCTCAACAAAAGTAGGGCGAAGCCCACGCCACGATTCCCCCGAAAGCGGTCGCCACCGCCTCTCCCGGATTCCTCGCGCCGCGGACCCCGCCCTACGGGTGCCCGGGTACTAACGCAAAACCTGTGAAGCGCCCCGCGGCTCAGGCCGCGACGGTTTCCTCCTGTTCCAGCGAGGCCAGCCATTCGTCGTCGGAGCCGTCGGCCACGCCTTCGAACAAGAACGTCGACAGATACCGCTCGCCGGTGTCGGGCAGCGTCGCCAGCAGCACCGAACCTTCCGGCGCCGATTCGGCGACCTGCAGCGCGGCGGCGACGGTGGCGCCGGCGGAGATGCCGACGAACAAGCCTTCCTCGGCGGCGAGCCGGCGCGCGGTGTCGCGCGCGAGGACATCGTCGATCGGACGGATTTCGTCGGCGATGCTGCGATCCAGCACGCTGGGCACGAAGTCCGGCGTCCAACCTTGAATCTTGTGCGGCTGCCACGCGTTGCCGCTGAGCAAGGACGCGCCGGCCGGCTCGGAGGTGACGATCTTCACCTCGGGACGCGCCAGCTTGAGCACTTGACCGACGCCGGTGAGGGTGCCGCCGGTGCCCCAGCCGCTGACGAAATAGTCCAGCCGCTTGCCGGCGAAATCGCGCAGGATCTCCGGGGCGGTGGTGTTGCGGTGATAGGCCGGATTGGCCGGGTTGTCGAACTGCCGGGCCAGGAACCAACCGTGCTTCTCCGCCAGTTCGGCGGCCTTGCGGACCATGCCGGTGCCGCGTTCGGCGGCCGGGGTCAGGATCACTTTCGCGCCGTAGGCGCGCATCAGCTTGCGGCGTTCGATCGAGAAGGTTTCGGTCATCACCGCGACGAACGGATAACCGCGCGCCGCCGCGACCAGCGCCAGGGCGATGCCGGTGTTGCCCGAGGTCGCCTCCACGATGGTCTGGCCGGGCTTGAGCGCGCCGCTGCGTTCGGCGTCGAGCACGATCGCCAAGGCCAGACGGTCCTTGACCGAGCCGCCGGGATTGAACGATTCGACCTTGGCGTACAGGCTCACGTGCTTGGGCGCGATGCGATGGAGTTTGACGATCGGCGTATTGCCGATGGTGTCGAGGATGCTGTCGTACAAAGGCATGGAAGTGCTCCCGTGGCGTGGGTAAGAGGATCAGGCGGCCGCGGCGAACGCGGCGGCACCGGAGGTTTGGGGATCGGGCGCGTCGGTCAACGGCGCATCGCCGAACCAATGCAGCCGCTGCGCCAGCGCGGCGACTTCGCCGACGATCAACAGCGCGGGCGATTGCACCTGGTGTCCGCGCGCGCGCTCGGCCAGGTCGGCGAGGGTGCCGGTCACCACCCGCTGCTGCCGGCGCGAACCGTTTTCGATCAGGGCGAACGGCGTGGAGGCGGCACGGCCGTGTTCGATCAACTTGTCGCGCAGCACGTCCAGGCCGGACACGCCCATGTACACCGCCAGGGTTTGTTTTTCCTGCGCAAGTGCCTGCCAGTCGAGGGTGTCGGCCGAATCCTTCAAGTGCGCGGTGACCAGGCGCAGCGATTGCGCGTGATCGCGATGAGTCAGCGGCACGCCGGCATAGGCGGCGCAAGCCAGCGCGGCGGTGATGCCCGGCACCACTTCGAAGGCGATGCCGGCGTCGGCCAGCACTTCCAATTCTTCGCCGCCGCGGCCGAACACGAACGAGTCGCCGCCCTTCAGCCGGACCACGCGCTTGCCGGCGCGGGCGTGTTCCAGCAGCAATTGGTGGATACGTTCCTGGGTGGTGTGGTGATTGCCGGCTTGCTTGCCGACTTCGATCAATTCGGCGTCGCGGCGGGCGAGCGCCAACACCTCGGCGCTGACCAGACGGTCGTGCAGGATCACGTCGGCCTCGTTGAGCACGCGCAGACCGCGCAGCGTCATCAAGCCGGCGTCGCCCGGGCCGGCGCCGACCAGGGCGACCGAACCGGCTTGCGGGGCGTTGGGCTTGTCGTCGATCAAGGCCACGCCGAACGCGCGCTGCGCATCGTCGAAGCGGCCTTCGCGCAGCAGCGCCGGGATCGGCCCGGACAGCACCCGCTCGAAGAAGCGGCGGCGCGCGCCCAGCTCCGGATAGTGCTGGCGAATGCGCGCGCGTTCGCGGCTGAGCAACTGGGCCAGATCGCCGAGCGATTCGTCGAGCTGGGTTTCCAGGGTCTCGCGCAGATGACGCGCCAGCATCGGCGCGCCGCCGCCGCTGGAGATCGCGATCTGCACCGGCCCGCGTTCTACCCGCGCCGGGACGTGAAAGCTGGAGGCCTGCACGTCGTCGACCACGTTGACCCAGATCCGCCGCGCCTCGCCGGCCGCGGCGACGGCGCGATTGACCTCGCCGTCGTCGGTGGCGGCGATCGCCAGCCACGCGTCGTCCAGCCAGCTCGGCTCGAACTCGCCGTGCAGATGTTCGATGCGTGCTTCCTCGGCCCAAGCGGCCAGGGCCGGCAGCAGCCGCGGCGCGCCTACGCGCACCCGGGCGCCGGCCTCGAGCAGCGCCGCGGCCTTGCGCAGCGCCACCGGCCCACCGCCGACCACCAGCACGGTGCGTCCGCGCAGGTCGGCAAACAGCGGGAACAGGGGGCTGGTCATGGCGGGCGAGGGCGATCCGGGGACGATGGAGCGACCCTAAGGCCGCCGCCCGGCGACCGGAAATGACGCGGCCGCCTTTGCACATGCCGTCACGTAATGAGCCGTAGCGTTGCGCCACGGATACTGGACAAGGCCACCATACGCCGGCTAGCCTATAAATCCCTTTATCCGAATAGAGCGATAAATAAGTGGACGCGATGCGCCAGCGAATCTCCGGAATGCGATGCGACAACGGCAACGGCCGCAAACCCGCGGCGGTGGTCTGTTGTCGTTCGCACCGATTCGCCGCCGCTTCCGTCCCGCATCGACTCTTATTCCGGATCGCTTCGCCATGACTCTGACTCAACTGCGTTATCTGGTCGCCATCGCCGACTCCGGCCTCAACATCACCCTGGCCGCCGAGCGCGTGCATGCCACCCAGCCTGGCCTGTCCAAGCAGCTCAAGCAGTTGGAGGATGAGCTGGGCTTCCTGCTGTTCGTGCGCAAGGGCCGCAGCCTGGAAGCGATCGCGCCGGCCGGCGAGCGCGTGCTCGAACACGCGCGCCGCATCCTGGAAGAAGCCGGCAACATCCGCGCCTACGCCGCCAACGAACGCGGCCAGCACGCCGGGCGTTTGGTGTTGTCGACCACGCACACCCAGGCGCGTTACGTGTTGCCGCCGGTGATCGCCCAGGTCAAGCGCGACTTCCCGCAAGTCAGCGTGCACCTGCAAGCGGCGGCCGACGGCGAAGTGCTCTCGCATCTGTCGCACGGCAACGCCGACCTGGCGGTGATCAGCACCGCCGGCGCGCCGCCGGAAGGCGGGCTGGCGGTGCCGCTGTTCCGCTGGCGCCGGGTGGTGCTGGTGCCGCGCGCGCATCCGCTGGCCAAGCTCGACCGCGCGCCGACGCTGGCCGATCTGGCGGCGCATCCGCTGATCAGCTACGAATCCTCGACCCGTCCGGAGTCGTCGTTGCGCCGCGCGTTCGCCGCGGGCGGACACGAGCCGCAATTGGCGATGACCGCGCGCGACGCCGATCTGATCAAGACCTATGTGCGCGCCGGCCTGGGCGTGGGCGTGCTGGCCGAAATGGCGGTGACCTCGCGCGATGAAGACCTGCGCGCGTTGATCGCGCCCGACGCGTTTCCCGAGTGCATCACCTGGGCGGTGATCCCGCGTGCGCGGGTGTTGCGCGATTACGCGCTGGAGTTGCTGCACGGCTTGGCGCCGCAGATCGATCGGCGCGATTTGCGGCGGGTGCTGGAGGGGAATCTGGAGCCGCAATGGCCGAAGGCGCCGACCTGGATCGAGTTGACCCAGCCGATCAGTTCCTGATTACGCTCAGGCTGTCGCGGGAACGAAAATCCCTCCGCTTCCTCGATCGCCGAGGACGGGGGGATTCTCTTTGCGGCCGACGCTCAAGCCGCGCGATCTCCCTGTAGGAGCTGCGCAAGCTGCGACCGCGAACCATCCAATTGCGGCGCAAGTTTCGTCGTAGTTGCGTTCCCGCGGTCGCGGCTCGCGCCGCTCCTACAGGGGCTCCGGGCGGGATGCGATACCAGGCGGCCGATTCCTCGATCGCCGAGGGCGGAGGGATTCTCTTTTGCGGCCGACGCTGAAGCCGCGCGATCCCCCTGTAGGAGCTGCGCAAGCTGCGACCGCGAACCATCCGATTGCGGCGCAAGTTTCGTCGTAGCCGCGCTCCCGCGGTCGCGGCTCGCGCCGCTCCTGCAGGGGCTCCGGGCGGGATGCGGTATCAGGCGGCCTGATTTTCCTGCGCCGGCTCACTATCGAAATGCAGCCCGCACTCGCGCTTAAGCCCGAAAAAGCGCGTGTCCTCCTCGCGCATCCCCGGCTCCAGCCGGCGCGTGGTGTGAACATCGCCGATGGAAACGTAACCGTCGTGCCACAGCGGGTGATACGGCAGATCGTGCGTCTGCAGGTACTGCCAAATGTCGCGATCGCTCCAGTCCGCCAGCGGATGCAGCTTCCAGCGCCCATCCTTGATCTGCAGAAAATCCAGATTGGCGCGGCTGCCCGACTGACTGCGGCGCAACCCGGCGATCCAGGTGCGCACGCCCAGTTCGTTCAACGCGCGCTGCATCGGCTCGACCTTGCGCATGCGGTTGTAGCGCTCGATCCCTTCCACGCCCTGTTCCCACAAACGGCCGAACTTGGCTTCCATCCACGCCACCCCGATCTGCGGGCGATACACCTTCAGATTGAGCTTGAGCCGCTCGCCGAGTTCGTCGATGAAGCGGTAGGTCTCCGGAAACAGATAACCGGTATCGACCACGATCACCGGAATCCGCGGCGCCTGCGCGGTGACCATATGCAGCGACACCGCCGATTGCGCACCGAAGCTCGACGACAACGCGTGCTCGCCGGCAGTGTTTTCCAGCGCCCAGGCGACGCGCTGTTCGGCCGACTGGGTGCCCAGCCAGGCGTTGAGTTCGGCCAGCGCGCGCGGGGATTCGGCGGCGGTCACGGGGTCGGTCGGGGCGCTCATGCGTAAGCCTTCGCAGCCGGGGCTGCATCGATCAGCGAAACGGGAATGCCGGTGGGCGTGGGATAGGGAACGTTGACGATCTCGCGGCGCACCAGGAAATCGCCGAAGCCTTCTTCGCCGTCGCGCTCGCCGGCGTAGGCGGCGAACAGCGGGTCCAGCGCGGCCAGGATCTCGGCCTCGGCGATGTTCTCGCGGTACAGCGTGTTCAAGCGCTGGCCGCGGTGATCGGCGCCGAGCATCAGGTTGTAGCGGCCCGGCGCCTTGCCGACCAAGGCGATCTCGCCCAGGTACGGCCGCGAGCAACCGTTCGGGCAGCCGCTGATGCGCAGGTTGATCGGCGCATCGGGGATCGCATGGCGCGCCAGCAGCCGTTCGACTTCGCCGACGAAGTCGGGCAGGTAGCGTTCGGCCTCGGCCATCGCCAGCCCGCAGGTCGGCAACGCCACGCAGGCCAGGGCGTTGCGGCGCACCGTGCTGGCCTGGGCGTAACCGTCCAGGCCGTGCTGGGCGATCAAGCCGTCGATGCGTCCGCGCAACTCCGCGGGCACGCCGGCGATCACCAGGTTCTGATTCGGCGTCATCCGGAATTCGCTGCCCGGATGCGCCTGCAGCAGCTGCGCGATCTCGCGCAGGCCGCTCAGATGGGTCAATTCCTCGCCGCGCCCGTCGAGGGCGCCGTCGACGATGCGCCCGGCCGGAATGCGCAGGGTCAGATGCCCGCGCCCGTCGTCGCCTTCGACCCAGCCGAAACGGTCGCCGTTGTGGCGGAAGGCGAACGGCCGCGCCGGGAGGAGAGGGAACCCGGCGCGGCGTTCGACTTCCGACTTGAACCAGGCCAGTCCGTGGTCGTCGATGGTGTACTTCAGCCGCGCGCGCTTGCGCACCTGGCGATTGCCGAAGTCGCGCTGCGCGGTGACCACCGCTTCGCCGACCGCGATCACTTGATCGGGAGTGACGAAGCCGATCACGTCGGCCACCCGCGGGTAGGTCTCCGCATCGCCATGGGTCGCGCCCATGCCGCCGCCGACGGTGACGTTGTAACCGGCCAGCTCGCCGTCTTCGATGATGGCGATGTAGCCCAGATCCTGGGCGAACACATCCACGTCGTTGTACGGCGGAACCGCGAAGCCGATCTTGAACTTGCGCGGCAGATAGGCCTTGCCGTAGATGGGCTCTTCCTCGCTGCCGCTGCCGGCGACGCGTTCTTCGTCCAGCCAGATTTCGTAATAGGCGCGGGTGTTGGGCAGCAGGTGTTCCGACAACGCCGCGGCCTGGGCGAACACCGCCGCATGCGAAGCCGACAACTGCGGGTTGGCCGCCACCGCGACGTTGCGGTTGACGTCGCCGCACGCGGCCAGGGTGTCGATCAGCGTGGCGTTGATCGCCTGCATGGTCGACTTGAGTTCGGTCTTGATCACGCCGTGGAACTGGAACGCCTGGCGGGTGGTCACCCGCAGGCCGCGTTCGGCGTAAGTGGTGGCGATGGCGTCGAGCTTGAGCCACTGCTCCGGGCTGACCACGCCGCCCGGAGTGCGGGTGCGGATCATGAAGCTGTAGGCCGGCTCCAGGCTGGCTTGACGGCGCTCCTCGCGCACGTCGCGATCGTCCTGCTGGTAGCTGCCGTGGTACTTGATCAGGGTCTGATCGTCGTCGTTGAGCGCGCCGGTGATCGGATTGGCCAGGCTTTCCAGCAAGGTGCCGCGCAGCCGCGCGCTGGATTCCTTGATGTTTTCGACCGAGTGCGCGCTCATGCCGATGCTCCGGCGCGCGCTTGCGAATGCAGCCCGAACGGAACGCGGCCCTGTCGCGTCGGCGCGCTCTGCTCGGCGCGCTCGATCGCGGCGGTATCGTTCCCGCGTTCCATCCGGACTGCCGGGGCAATCGGTGTTGCGAGGCGATCAGTAGACATCAAGCGCGGCGTCGCGGCCTGCGACGCGCGGCCCGTTTCCGTCAAATACCGCGCGTGGGATTGCCGCTCGGCGAAAGCGTGTCGTTCGATCAAAGCGTGGCGTTGCGCGTACATCAGTAAACGTCCCGGGCGTAGCGGCCCTGTTGCTGCAACTCGTTCAGATAATCCTCGGCGGCCTCGGCGCTCTTGCCGCCGTGTTCGGCGATGACCGCGAGCAACGCGGCGTGCACGTCGCGGGCCATGCGGGTGGCGTCGCCGCACACGTACAGGTGCGCGCCGCCTTGCAGCCAGTCGTACAGATCGCGGCCGTGTTCGCGCAGGCGGTGCTGCACGTAGACCTTCTGCGCCTGATCGCGCGAGAACGCCAGATCCAGCCGGTGCAGCTGGCCCGACTTCAACGCCGCCTGCCATTCGGTCTGATAAAGGAAATCGGTGCGGAAATGCGGGTTGCCGAACAGCAGCCAGTTGCGTCCGGCCGCACCGTCGGCGGCGCGTTCCTGGACGAAACCGCGGAACGGCGCCACGCCGGTGCCCGGGCCGATCATGACGATGTCGCGGCTGCCGTCGGCGGGCAGACGGAAGCGGTCGTTGTGTTCGATGAACACCGGCAGGCGCTCGCCTTCCTCGGCCACCGCCAGCAGATGCGAGGCCGCGCCCCAGCGCGGGCCGTGGTCGCTGGCGTATTCCAGGTGGGCGACGGTCAGGTGGACTTCGTCGCCGACGGCCTTCTGGCTGGAGGCGATCGAATACAGGCGCGGCGTCAGCGGACGCAGCGCGGCGACCAATTCTTCGGCCGACCATTGGCCGTCGTAGCGTTGCAGCAGGTCGATCACCTGGGTGCGCGCCAGCAATTCGCCGAGCTGGGCGGCGTTGTCGGGCGCGAGCAGGCGGTTGAGTTCGTCGCTGCGCGCGTGCGCGGCGTGGCTGGCGATGAACGGCCGCGCCAGTTTGGTCAGTTCGCGCTTCTCGCTCAGCCATTGCCGCAGCGGCAGGGTCTGGTTGCCGTGGCTCACCGCGGCATCGCCGTCGAGTTCCAGCGTTTGAAGCACCGACTGGACCAGCTCGGGCGGATTGCGCGGCCACAGGCCGAGCGCGTCGCCGGGCTGGTAGTGCAGGCCGGAACCTTCCAGCGACAGCTCGATGTGGCGGATGTCCTTGTCGGCGGCGACCGCGCCGCGGGCGCTGCTGCCGCGCGCGATCAGGCGCCGGTTGGCGATCAGTTCGGCCGCGAACGGCGCATCGCGATGGAACGCCGGCGCGGCCGGCAGCGGACGCAGCGGAGTGACCGTGGCCAGATGCGCGGCAGCCGGCTTGAGCGTTTCGCGGGCGTGGCTCAGCGCTTGCTGCAGCCACGGGGTGGAGACGGTTTCGATATCCAGGTCGGCATCGCCGCGGGCGAACAATCGGGTCGCGCCGAGTTCGGCCAGACGCGTATCCAGGCGCGCGCCGATGGCGCAGAACTGCGGATAGCTCGAATCGCCCAGACCCAGCACGGCGTAGTTCAGCCCCTTGAGTTCGGGCGCGCGCTTGCCGGCGATGAATTCGACCAGACCGCGGGCGTCGTCGGGCGGATCGCCGTCGCCCTGGGTGCTGATGACCACATACAACAAGCGTTCGTTCTTGAGCTCGCGGGTCGGGTAGGCGTCGGCGCGGATCAGGCGCACGCCCAGGCCGGCGGCCTCGGCCTGGCCGGCGAGCTGCTCGGCCAAGCGCTTGGCGTTGCCGGTCTGGCTGCCGTAGACGATGCTCAGGCGCTCGCTGCTCTTGGCTTCGGGCAAGGCTGCGGCGATGGCCGGGGCGAGTGCGCCGCCGCCGGAGCGGGCCAATCCGGCGGCATAACCGGACAGCCACCACAGGCTGTTGCTGTCCAGGCCGTCGGTGAGGCGGGCGAGCGAATCGAGCCGGTCGGCGGGCAACGGAGTGGCCAGCAGAGCGGGAGGGGACAACGAGGGGGCGGCGGTCGTGGCGGCGGCGGGCACGGCGGTCGGCCTGTGGCTTCGGAGGATGCAGGCTACGAGCCGCGCGGGGGCTGGCGGAAAGGATGCGCGGTTATGCGGACATCACTCCCGCTCATTTCTCCCCGAATCCGGGGGGATTTCTAATGGACCCCGTCGAGGCCGCGGCCGGAGCCCGGTTACCGGTCCAGTTCAGGCCCCGGTTTCGGCAGGCCGCCGCGCCGGCCGGACACCGGTCCGGGCGGTATCCCGCAGGGGTTCGATGTGGTTCGATGGGCGTGCGCGCAGCTGCGCGCCGGCGTTCGCGGACCGCGAACAGCATGCCGTTACAGGTCGGACGCCGCCGCGTCGTCCGGCCGCTCCTGGAACGCGGCTTTGTCACGAGCCCTTACTGAGATGAGTGCGTCACCCGATCCGAGCGTCCTGTTCGACTCCACCGCCGCCGACCCGGCGCCCTGGCTGGCGCCGCAAGCGCTGAGCCACCTGGACCGGCTGGAAGCCGAGAGCATCCACATCCTGCGCGAGGTCGCGGCCGAGTTCCGCAATCCGGTGATGCTGTATTCGATCGGCAAGGACAGCTCGGTGCTGCTGCACCTGTTGCTCAAGGCCTTCTACCCGGCGCGCCCGCCGATCCCGCTGCTGCACGTGGACACCGGCTGGAAGTTCCGCGAGATGATCGCCTTCCGCGACCGCCGCGCCAGCGAGACCGGGGTGGATCTGCGCGTGCACATCAACCCCGACGGCCTGGCCCAGGGCATCGGCCCGGTCAGCCACGGCGCGGCCGTGCACACCGATGTGATGAAGACCCAGGGGCTCAAGCAGGCCCTGGACTGGAACAAATTCGACGCCGCCATCGGCGGCGCCCGCCGCGACGAAGAAAAATCCCGCGCCAAGGAACGGATCTTCTCGTTCCGCAACGCCCAGCACCGCTGGGACCCGAAGAATCAGCGCCCGGAGCTGTGGAGCCTCTACAACACCCGCATCCACAGCGGCGAAAGCGTGCGTGTGTTTCCGATCTCCAACTGGACCGAGCTGGACGTGTGGCTCTACATCTACCGCGAACGCATCCCGGTGCCGTCGCTGTATTTCGCCGCGCCGCGCCCGGTGGTGGAACGCGACGGCGCCCTGATCCTGGTCGACGATGAGCGCCTGCCGCTGCGCGAGGGCGAAGTGCCGCAGCAGCGCAAGGTGCGCTTCCGCACCCTGGGCTGCTATCCGCTGACCGGGGCGATCGAGTCGGAGGCCGACACGCTGGAGAAGATCATCGCCGAGATGCTGGTCGCCACTACCTCCGAACGCCAGGGCCGGATGATCGATCACGATCCGTCCGCGTCGATGGAGCGCAAGAAACAAGAGGGTTATTTCTGATGGCACCGGTATTGGGAGCACGCAGTTCGGGACCGGAAACGGCGGAGCGCGAAGCAGCGGAAGGTTCGGCGAACAAGACCGGGAGCGTGGTGGCTTTCGCCAATCCCGAATCGCGAATCCCCAGCTCCGCCAGCGACGCGGTCGCCGACTACCTGCGCCAGCACGAGCGTAAGAGCCTGCTGCGCTTCATCACTTGCGGCAGCGTCGACGACGGCAAGAGCACCCTGATCGGGCGCCTGCTGCACGACACCCAGCGTCTGTTCGAAGACCAACTGGCCGCGCTCGACGCCGACAGCCGCCGCCACGGCACCCGCAACGGCGAGATCGATTACGCGCTGCTGGTCGACGGCCTCGCCGCCGAACGCGAGCAGGGCATCACCATCGACGTGGCCTACCGCTACTTCGGCACCGAGAAGCGCAAATTCATCGTCGCCGACTGCCCCGGCCACGAGCAGTACACCCGCAACATGGCCACCGGCGCGTCCACCGCCGATCTGGCGGTGGTGCTGGTCGACGCGCGCAAGGGCCTGCTGACCCAGACACGTCGCCACAGCTACATCGTTTCGCTGCTGGGCATCCGCCATGTGGTGTTGGCGGTCAACAAGATGGATCTGGTCGATTTCGATCAGGCCGTGTTCGAGCACATCGTCGCTGAATACCGCGAACTCGCCGACAAGCTCGGCATCGAACACGTGCACGCGGTGCCGCTGTCGGCGCTCAACGGCGACAACCTCACCGGCGCCTCGGCGGCGACGCCGTGGTACCGCGGCGCCAGCGTGCTGGAACATCTGGAAACGGTCGACACCGCGCGCGACGCGGCCGATCTGGGTTTGCGTTTGCCGGTGCAATGGGTCAATCGCCCGCATCAGGATTTCCGCGGTTTCGCCGGCACCATCGCCGCCGGTTCGGTCGCACCCGGCGATGAAATCGTCGCACTGCCCTCGGGCCGGCGTTCACGCGTGCAGCGCATCGTCACCGCCGACGGCGATCTGGACCGCGCGGTGGCCGGGCAGGCGATCACCCTGACGCTGGAAGACGAACTCGACATCAGCCGGGGCGATGTGATCGCCAGCGCCCAGCGGCCGGCGCAGGTGGCCGATCAGTTCGCAGCGCATCTGCTGTGGATGGACGCCAAGCCGCTGCTGCCCAGCCGCTCGTATTGGCTGAAGATCGGCACCCGCACGGTCAGCGCCAGCATCACCGAGATCAAGCACAAGATCGACGTCAACACCCAGGCGCAACTGGCTGCGCGCCAGCTCGAACTCAACGAAGTCGCTTACTGCAACCTCGGCCTGGATCAGGCGATCGCGTTCGAGGCCTACCGCGACAACCGCGAACTCGGCAGCTTCGTGCTGATCGACCGCCAGACCAACGCCACCGTCGCCGCCGGCACCCTGGACTTCGCCCTGCGCCGCGCCGAGAACATCCATTGGCAGCCGGTCGACGTCGACAAGGCCGCGCGCGCGCGCGGCAAGCGGCAGAAGCCGCGCTGCGTGTGGTTCACCGGCCTGTCGGGTTCGGGCAAGTCGACCATCGCCAATCTGGTCGACAAGCAACTGCACGGCCTGGGCCACCACACCTTCATCCTCGACGGCGACAACGTCCGCCATGGTTTGAACAAGGACTTGGGCTTCACCGACGCCGACCGGGTCGAGAACATCCGCCGCGTCGCCGAGGTCGCCAAGCTGATGACCGACGCCGGGCTGATCGTGCTGGTGAGTTTCATCTCGCCGTTCCGCGCCGAGCGCGGGTTGGCGCGCGAATTGTTCGAAGACGGCGAGTTCGTCGAAGTGTTCGTCGACACGCCGCTGCAGGAAGCCGAACGGCGCGACGTCAAAGGCCTGTACGCGAAAGCGCGCGCCGGCAAGATTCCCAACTTCACCGGCATCGATTCGCCGTACGAGGCGCCGGAGAATCCGGAGCTGCATTTGGCGACGCTGGACGACGACCCGCAGACCCTGGCCCAGCGCGTGGTCGACTACTTGCGCGACTGACGCGGGGTGCTCGCGCGTTGAACCGCGGCTTCGCGCTTGCGTTGCCACTGGTTGCAGCGCGGTCGCGGCTTGCGCCGCTCCTACAGGTAGCCCATGTGCAGGTAGCCCATGTGGCTGGCCGCAGCGACTGTAGGAGCGGCGCAAGCCGCGACCACGTCAATACAACCGCGCCGGATCTGGGTAATCCTGTCTTCCCCACTACACAGTCGAATCACCTCGCCGTTCATCGCATCGCGCCGAAATACGAACGCCCCGAAAATCGGGGCGTTCGTGTGCACGCGGCTGGAATTTGAACTCAGCTCTTCGCGCTTTTGCTGCGAATCATCTCGTACAGGAACAACAGCACGATCGCGCAGATCACCGACACGATGATGCCGATGAAACCGCCGCCGCCGTAAACCAGCCCGCCGATGTAAGCGCCGGCGATGCCGAGCAGAATGGTCAGGATCCAGCCCATCGGGTCGGCGCCGGGTTTGAAGAAGCGCGCGAGGATGCCGATGACCGCGCCGATGATGATCGTGGAAATGATGCCGCCGAACATGGCCTGTCTCCTCAAGAGGATGGTGGGGTGCGGCAGGATCATGTGACCGGCGTCGTCGCAGCGGCGTGAGGGTGGGGTGGTGAGTTGTCCCGCGGTTAAGCCAGCGGCGGCGTCATCGGCGATCGCCGCGGCGAGGTATTGCGTTCAGACAACGCGCTCGGATTCGCCAACCCGTTCCGCTTTCCTGCCGAACCACGGCCCCAGCCTGCATCCGCATCGCGAGCGCCTGCGTACAGCCGACGACACGCCCGTTTCGCGCGGCCGTGGCGTTGTTGCGCACACTCACCCGCGAGCCGCTCCGCGCCCTGCGCGCGCGGCCGCGCACGACCCGGAGAGCGACTATGAAACCCGAACGTTTGGCATCGATGATCATCGCGGTATGGGCGGCGACAGCGTCGCAGGCTTACGCGCAAAGCTCCGCGCAGGATTGGAGCGGTTTTTATCTCGGCGGCAATTTGGGTTCGTCCGAACCCAGCGGCAACGGCGGGCGCATCGCCTTCGACAACAATCTCGATGGCGGTTTCGGCGATACCGTTCGCACCGCGGCCGGCGCCGATGCGTTCTCGCCGGGTTTCTGCGGCGGCGCCGCGGGCGACCGTACCCCGGCGCAGGGCTGTCGCGGCGACAAGGGCGGCGCCGATTACGGCGTCCGCGCCGGTTACGACTGGCAAACGGGGCCGTGGGTGTTCGGCCTGTTGGTCGAATACACCCAAGGCGATACCCGCGACAGCGTCTCGGCGTTCAGCACCACGCCGGCGTTCTACACCATGACCCGCGACCTGGACGACACCCTGGCCTTGCGCGGCCGCGCCGGCTGGGCCTTCGGCGGCGAAGGCGAGTACTTGCTGTACCTCACCGCCGGCGCGGTACGGGCGAAGATCGACCACAGCTTCGCCACCAGCAACGCGGCCAACGCGTTCGCATTGCGCGGCGACGATCGCGCCGACGGCTGGCAGGCCGGGGTGGGATTGGAGCGCAAAGTGCTGGATCGTTTTTCGGTCGGCCTGGAATATTTGTTCAGCCGCATCGACGACGACGATTTCCGCGTGCGCGCCTCGCGCGGCGCGGCGCCGGCCAACAATCCGTTCCTGCTGGTCAATGCCGACGGCACCGATTTTCGCCGCACCGACAAAGACTTCGAGTTCGGCAGTTTGCGCTTGACCGCGACTTACCGGTTCTAGAACCGTCGATGCTTCGATCCGCGGGCATCGGGTTCGCTGGCTACCGTTCAAAAAAAAGCGGACCCGTCGATAGGGTCCGCTTTTCGATCGCGGCGCGGATTCGAAATCGGCGATGGCGCGGCTGTCGGCCTCGACTTCGAATCTTCAGCACCTTTGCGCGCGCATTGGCGATCAGCAGCAGCCGTGATCGCCGTGACGATCGCCGCTGTCGGCGGCCACCGCCACGCCGGTGGTTTCACCGCGCTGGCTGGCCAGATGATGCTCGGCCACCACCCGCGCCACGCACGCGGTCACCCGCTTGCCCATCGGGATGTGCAGGAACTCGTTCGGACCGTGCGCATTGGAATGCGGACCCAGCACGCCGGTGATCATGAACTGCGCGCCCGGGAATTTTTCCCCGAGCATGCCCATGAACGGAATCGAGCCGCCTTCGCCCATGTACATCGCCGGCTGGCCGAAGAACTCGCGGCTGGACGCGTCGATGGCCTTGTTCAACCACGACGACATCGCCGGCGCGTTCCAGCCGCTGGAGGACTTCTCCAGTTCCAGCGTGACTTGCGCGCCGTTGGGTGGATCGCGCAGCAACACTTCCTTGAGCAATTCGCCGGCGCGCTTGCCGTCCAGGGTCGGCGGCAGACGCAGCGACAACTTCACCGAGGTGTACGGACGCAACACGTTGCCGGCCGACGCCAGCGGCGGCATGCCGTCCACGCCGGTCACCGACAGCGCCGGACGCCAGGTGCGGTTGAGCACCAGCTCCGACAGTTCGCTGGCCATCGGCTTCATCCCGGGCAGGAACGGGAACTTGTCGTAGACCGCGTTGCCGAGCACCTTGGCGGCCTGACGCGCCTGCTCCAGGCGTTCTTCGGGCACGTCCACGTACAGGCCTTCGATCAGGATCTTGCCGCTGGTTTCGTCTTCCAGGCGCGAGAGCAACTGGCGCAGCAGGCGGAAGCTCGACGGCACCACGCCGGACGCATCGCCCGAATGCACGCCTTCGCTGAGCACCTTGACGGTGAAATTGCCGCCGGCCAGGCCGCGCAGCGAGGTGGTGCACCACAGCTGGTCGTAGTTGCCGCAACCCGAGTCCAGGCACACCACCAGCGAGGGCTGGCCGATCCGGTCGGCCAGATGGTCGACGTAGGCCGGCAAGTCGTAGCTGCCCGATTCCTCGCAGGCCTCGATCAGGATCACGCAGCGCGAGTGCGGGATCTGCTGCTCCTGCAGCGCCAGGATCGCCGCCAGCGAGCCGAAGATCGCGTAACCGTCGTCGGCGCCGCCGCGGCCGTAGAGCTTGTCGCCCTTCAGCACCGGCTTCCACGGGCCCAGGTCGTCGTCCCAGCCGGTCATCTCCGGCTGCTTGTCCAGATGCCCGTACAGCAGCACGCAATCGTCGTCGCTGCCGCCGTGGGCAGCGGGAATATCCAGGAAAATCAGCGGGGTACGGCCTTCCAGGCGGACCACTTCGACCTGCATGCCGGGGATCGACTGGGCCTTGGCCCAGGACTCCATCAGCTTGACCGCATCGTCCATGTAGCCGTGCTGGACCCAATCGGCGTCGAACATCGGCGATTTGTTGGGAATACGGATGTATTCGACCAATTGCGGGACGATTTCGTCGTCCCATTTCTGACTTACGTAGCGGTCGACCTTGCTGGCGTCCATGGTTCGGGGCCTTCGAAGCTGGGAAAGCGGCCAGTTTACGCCTGCCGGGCCGTGTAGGACTTTTCCTACCCTGCGCTGCGGCTACGCCCGACTTCGCACAGGCCTGCTTGGCGATAACCTATCCCGGTCGAGACATGGAGACTGTCTCCACCGGCGGACACAAGGACTCAGGGATGTACGTCCGCCGGATCGGAAAGGAATCCAATCTCAGGAGCTAAATCATGAAATCGTTTGCCCTCATCGCCAAGTCGCTGGTTCTGTCGTTGCTTCTCGCCGGCAGCGCCTACGCCTCCGAGCAGGTCAATATCAACAGCGCCGACGCTGCCACGCTGGATCGCGTGCTGCTTAACGTCGGAGCGTCCAAGGCTGAAGCCATCGTCGCTTACCGCAAGGCCAATGGGGCCTTCCGCAGCGTCGAACAGCTGGCCCTGGTCAAGGGGATCGGACTGAAAACGGTCGAAAAGAACCGTGACCGAATCGTGGTGGGAGGCGCGGCCCAGGGCCGGCCGACCAACACCGCAGGTGCCATAGCGGCACCGCGCGCCGCCAGCAAGCGCTGAAACAACCTGCCGGCACCGTACGGATGCGGAGTCGGTAGTTAATCGGGCAAGGAGGCCCGGAGGATTCGGGGGGAGGTCCCTGGACACGGAAGTACGTCGCCCCGCCGCGGAAGGATCCGCGGCGGGGCACATCCTTTTCCGCGTATCGGTTCTGGTAACGCCTCGGGCGTCGGCCGGTTGACACGTCTTGCGGCCGGGACCGGATCGGATTTCGGCGACGCGGGCGTCCTGCGCGGCGTTCGGCTTGGGCCGATGGCGCGCAGCCACTAGACTCAGCGCTCCTCGTTCCAGCGTCCTAGTCCCATGTCCGACCGTCTGTCCTGGTGCATCCCCGCCAACGAGTACCGCCGCGAACGCTGGCGCAATCAGTTCGGCTGGACCCGCGAAATCGTCCGCATGAGCCGCGGCGCCGACGGCCTGGACCGGGCGGCGCAGGGCGATGACTGGGATTGGCGCCTGTCGATCGCCGAAATCGAAAGCGACGCGCCGTTCTCGGCGTTTCCCGGCATCGACCGCGAGTTGGTGTTGCTCAGCGGCAACGGCCTGCGCCTGCGTTTCGACGACGGCGAGGTGCGCGAGCTGTTGCCGCCGCACGACAAACTGCGCTTCGCCGGCGAACGCGAAGTGCGCGGCGAACTGCTCGACGGCCCGACCCACGATTTCAACCTGATGTGGCGTCGCGACCGCGTCCGCGCCGAACTCTTTCATCGTCCGCTGGTCGGCCCGATGGTGATCTTCGCCGAGCCGCATCAGAGCTGGGCCGTGCATCTGCTGGCCGGGCAAGCGCGTTTCGCCGACGATTCGGGGCTGGCGCCGTTGCAAGCCGGCGATACCGCGATTTTGGTTGCGGGCGATGAGCGTTTGCGCAATGTGCTGGAAGGTGGCGGTGAAGTGCTGCTGGTGCGCGTGGCTCGGGTTTGAGCGGTCTGCGGCCCCTTAGACCACCAGGACGTCATTCCCGCGAATGCGGGAATTCAGAGCCTTCAGCGACATCTCACCAGCCCGTCATTCCCGCGAAAGCGGGAATCCAGCGACTTCAAACGTTCTCGCACGAAAGGCACTGGATTCCCGCCTTCGCGGGAATGACGGCTAGGTAGGTGTGCGGTTTCTTGCGGCATACGCTCAAGCCAGGAGCGAAAGCGCGAGCGTTAAGTCTTCGGCGCGACTTCTTCAGAACGTCATTCCCGCGAAGGCGGGAATCCAGAAACTTCAGCGTCATCTTTCCAGGTCGTCATTCCCGCGAACGCGGGAATCCAGCGACTTCAAACGTTCTCGCACGAAAGGCACTGGATGTTCGGCTCCGCCGAAGTAGAGCGGAGCCCGCGTTCGCGGGAATGACGATAGGTGGGGGCGCGGTTGTCGAATTTCGCGTGCGGGATGCAGCATGCGGAATCCCGAATCCCGAATCCCGAATCCCGAATCCCGAACCCCGAACCCCGAACCTCGAACCTCGAACCTCGAACCTCGAACCTCGAACCTCGAACCTCGAACCTCGAACCTCGAATCAGTACACATCCCGCCGATAACGCCCATCGGCCGCCATCGCTTCCAATGCCTCGACACCGAGCGCATCCCGCAGCACCGAGTCCACCGCCGGCGCCATCCCTTCCAGGCTGCCGCAGACATAGACCGCCGCGCCGGCATCCACCCATTCGCGAATCTGCTCGATGCGTTCGACCAACCGATCCTGCACATACACGCGCCGCTCGCCATCGCGCGAGAACGCATAGTCGGCGCGTTCAAGCCAAGCTTGAGCCAGCCAGGCGTCGAGCTCCTCGCGATAGTGCAGATCGCAAGCCGCACTGCGTTCGCCGAACAACAGCCAATTGCGACGATGCCCCGCGGCGATGCGGGTCTTGAGCAGCGCGCGCAATCCCGCAAGGCCGGTGCCGTTGCCGATCAAGATCACCGGCCGGGCATCGTCGGGCGCGTGGAAGGACGCGTTGCTGCGAATACGCAGGTCGATCGTCGCGCCCTGCGCCGCATGCTCGGTCAACCAGCCGCTGCCGATGCCCAGGCTGCCGTCGTCGCGACGCATCTGCCGGACCAACAGACGCAACACGCCTTCTTCGGCGATCGAAGCGATCGAGTATTCGCGATGCGGCAGCGGCGCCAGCGCGTCGGCAATGGCTTGCGCGCTGATGCCGCGCATCGGCGCCGGGTCGGGCAGGCGCGAACGCGCCAACAGTTCGCCCAGCGTCGTACTCGCATCGTCCGCGCGCACGGGCGCGGCGCCGTCGCTGGCGCTCGCGCTCAGCCAGCGGGCGACGTCGTCGCCGCCGTTGCGCGGTCCGATTTCGGCGATGTCGCCGGCGTCCCAGCGCAGCGGCGCGTCGTCGGCTGGGACCAGGTCGATATGGAACGCGGCGGCGCCGGCGCTGCCGGGGTTGGACAGCCGCCGATCGCGCAAGCGCCAGGGCGCGTAGGACGGCGCGCTCCAATCGGGCAGGTCGGTGCGTCCGGCCAGCAGGCCCAGATGGTGCTGCCAATGCCGCAACGCGCCGGCTTCGCCGTTGTCGACTTCGACCAGATCGAACAAGGGCTGCGCGCCGGCATGGCGCAGCCAATGATCCAGGCGATGACCGAACGCGCAGTACTCCTGGTACTCGCGATCGCCCAACGCCAGCACGCCGTAACCCAGACCCGGCAAGCTCGCCGCTTCGCCCATGATCTTGCGCACGAAACCGGCCGCGCTGTCGGGCGCGTCGCCTTCGCCGGTGGTGCTGACCACGAACAGCACGCGCGAATAACGAGAGAGTTTCGCCGTGTCGAGGGTGCCGAGCACGGCCAGATCGGCGCGCAGTCCCGCGTCACGCAGCGCGTCGCAACTGCGGCGCGCGATCTGCTCGGCGAAACCAGTCTGGCTGGCGAAGGCGACCAACCAATCGCCGCGTTGTTCGTCGGCGATTTCCGGCAAGGCTTGCTTGCGCGCGGTGCGCGCGCGCGACACCGCCACGTTGATTACGAAGCCCACATAAGCGGCCGCCAGCGCCGCGGCCGCCCACAGCCGTCCGCGCCCGGGCGAGGTCCAGCGCAGCGGTTCGGCCTGCCATTGGCTCAGGCCGATCGCGAGCGCGGCCAGGGCGAGCAGAATCAGTGCGTGGCCGATCGTCGACAGATCGAGCCAACGCGGTTTGGAAGCGGTCATCGAACTCATGCGTAAGAATTCAGACGCGACGTTGCCGGGCGACGAAGCCCGGCGTCGCGCGCGCGACCAGGGCCTCGCCTTCGCGCAGCACGAACAACGCGGCGATGTCGCGACGGTTAGCGTAAGCCATGCCGGCGTGCGCGCCGAGCACAGTCAGCGCGGTGGCGAGCGCGTCGGCGTGCATGCACTGCGGATGCAGCACGGTCACCGAGGCGACCGCGTTGTCGATCGGCGCGCCGCTGCGCGGGTCGAGGGTGTGCGAGTAGCGCCGGTCGGCGTCGAAGTAACGGCGGTAATCGCCCGAGGTCGCGATCGACAAACCATCGAGCGCGATCACCGCCGCGGCTTCGTCTTCGCCGCCGCCGGGTTGTTCCACCGCCACCCGCCAAGCCGTGCCGTCGGGCTTGCGGCCGTGCGCGCGCAACTCGCCGCCGACTTCGACCAGACAATCGGCGATGCCTTGCGCGAGCAGCCAATCGGCGACGCAGTCGACGCCGTAGCCCTTGGCGATGGAAGACAAGTCGAGGTAAGCGCCGCCGGGCTGCAGCAAGCGGCGTTGCGCCGGCTCGAAGCGCAAGCGGCGCCAGTCCACGCACGTGCGCGCCTGCGCCAGCGAGGCGGCTTCGGGCGCTTGCGCGTGAGCGCCCGCGGGGCCGAAGCCCCACAGATCGGTCAGCGTCCCGACGCTCGGATCGTAGGCGCCGTCGGTATCGGCCGCGAGCGCGAGCGCCGAGGCCAACACCTGCGCGAACTCGGCCGGCAGCGTGTGCAGGCTGCCGGCTTCGGCGCGGTTGTAGCGGCTGATGTCGGACGCCGCTTCCCAGGTGCTCATCTGCGCGACGACGCGATCCAGGCAGGCCTGAATGCCGCGCTCCAACTCGGACAACGCCGCGGAAGACGCGACCAGTTTGACCGACCAGGCCGTGCCCATCGTCGCGCCGCGCAGCGTGTGCAACGCCGGCGCCGCGACGGCGAGGCCGCGCGGAGGCGCCGCGGCCGGCGCGCTGAGCGCGCCCGACCACGACCACATCGTTTGCGGCTTGGCCTGAGTCATCGCGACCGGCTTACTGCGGCAGCACTTCGAACACGGCCACGTAGCTCAAGCGGCGCTGCTTGGCGTCGGGCAGGGTGGTCTTGTTGTCTTCGCTGGTGGTTTCCAGCCAGTACATGCCGGCCTGCGGCCACTTCACTTCGAACTTGCCGTCGGCGCCGGTGGTGAGGTTGATTTCGTCCTGCTGATTGCGGTAACGGGTCGCGCCCGGGACGATTTCGATCTTCAGCCCCGACGCCGGCTTGCCGTCGATCAACAACTGGAAGCTCGCCGCTTCGCCGGCGAACAAATCGTTGGGGTGGGTCACCGGCACCAGCTCGATACCCTTGCCGCTGGTCTTGAACACGGTCGTGGTCGGCTTGCCGACGGTGGCGAAAGTTTCCACCCGGCCCAGGCTTTCCGAAGCGCTGACTTCGGTCGCGCCGGCCGGAATACCGCTCTTGAACTCGCTGGCCTTGCCGCGCCAACGCTTGGCTTCGCCGCCGAGCTTGTAGCTGGCGAACATGCCTTCGTTGTTCATCGCGATCTTGTAGGTGCCTTCCTGCTGCAGTTGCAGATCGAACACGCTGCGCAGCTTGCCGGTGGCGCCGTTCTGCGCCTGCACGCTGCTGCCGTCGGGCGCGGTGACCTGCAAGCGCTCCAGCGCCAGCGGCACGTGGTTGAAATAGAACAGGTCGTTGGAGACGGCGGCATCGACCGTCATCCACGAGCCCTTCTCGGAAAACACGGTCTGCGACGGCTGCAACCAGGCTTTGTGCGCCTGCGCGGGGCCGGCGAGCGCGAGCGTGGCGGCGGCGGTGACAGCGAGCAGTTTCAGGTTCATGGCGTTGGCTCCGGAAATCAGAAATAAGGAAGAGGGATCAGTCAAAGCAAAGGCGCGGGTGGGTCGAGTGCAGGAACCAAGCGGAACCGTTTCTACAGTTCTCGGTTCCCCAACCCCCATCCCCGCTGTATCAGGGCTTCACCACCAACCCGACCTTGCCCAACTCGGTCTTGCCCTGCGCCGACAGGCGCTGCGCCTTGGCCGGCCACTCGAACGGGATCGTCAGCATTTCGCGGCCGCCGACTTCGCGCGCGGCTTCCACCACCAGGGTGTAGCTGCCCGGCGCCAGCCCGGCCAGTTGCTTGCTGTTGCCCTTGAAATTCAGCGCGTGCGAGCCGACCGGACGGGTCGCGCCGCTGACGCCGTCGACCGGCATGCTCAGGGTGCGGCCGCTGCGCCGCCACCACTGGCGCATGTCCTTGAGCCACTTGGTGCCTTCGCCGTTCTTCATGTCCACGTCGTACCAGACGCTGAGGTTGCTGGCGACGGTGTTGTCGGCTTTCTCGATCCACGCGGCCACGTAGGGGCGGTGGTACTCGGCCGCGTTGATCCGCGGGATCTCGATGTTGAGTTCCAGATCGGCCGCGAACGCCGGCAGCGGCAACGCCAGCGCGGGAATCAGAATCTTGAACGAAGACAGCTTCATGGATCGCTCCTGCAGTGCTTTAAAGACGAATGTTCAATGCATGAAAACAATGACGATCAGCAGCGGTATCGCCAGACCCGCCGCGACCAGCGGCCAGGTCTTGCCGCGTTGGCGCGCATGCAACTGCAGCAGCCACAGGCCGGTGAAGGCGAACAGCAGGCAGGCGACGGCGAACACATCGATGAACCAGCGCCACGCCGCGCCGGTGTTGCGGCCCTTGTGCAGATCGTTGAGCCAGGCGATCCAGCCGCGGTCGGTGCGTTCGTATTCGATCGCGCCGGTTTCGCGGTCGATGCTGATCCACGCATCGCCGCCGGGACGCGGCAGCGAGACGTAGACCTCGCCGTCGGACCACTCGCCCTTGCGCCCGGCGGTGCGCACGTCCAACGCATCTGCGAGCCAGTCGTTGACATTGCCGGGCAGCGGCGCGTCGGCGGGCTGCTCGCGCTTGAGGCCGCGCAGCAAGCTCGCCGGCAGGGTTTCCTTGAGGTTGACCACGCGCGGCTCGGATTCGATCTGGGCGGCGTGGTTCAAGGTGATGCCGGTGACCGAGAACAGCAGCAGCGCGACCAGGCTCAGCGCGGCGCTGATCCAATGCCAGCGGTGCAGCGTTTTCAGCCAGTAGGCGCGGGCATTGGGATCGGCGGCGCGCGCCGCGGCTTTCGCGGCGGCGGGTTTGGCGTTGGCGGCGTCGGCCGCGCTCACGTCTGGCTCCAGCGCCGCAACAGGTTGTGATAGACGCCGGTCAACTGCACCAGCGCCGGATGCTCGGGCACGTCGGCGCTGAGGCGGCGGATCGACACGTCGAGTTCGAACATCAACCGGCGCTGCGCGTCTTCGGCCAGCAGGCTCTGAATCCAGAAGAACGAAGCGATGCGCTCGCCGCGGGTGACCGGGGTGACCTTGTGCAGGCTGGTGCCCGGATACAGCACCAGATCGCCGGCGGCGAGTTTCACCGCGTGGCTGCCGTAGGTGTCTTCGATCACCAGTTCGCCGCCGTCGTATTCCTCCGGCGCGCTGAGGAACAAGGTCGCCGACAGATCGGTGCGGACCGCGTCCATGCCGCCGCGGCTGCGGTCGTAGCGGATCGCGTTGTCGACGTGGAAGCCGAACGATTGGCCGCCGGCGTAGCGGTTGAACAACGGCGGATACACCCGTTGCGGCAACGCGGCGGAAAAGAAGGTGGGGTTCTTCGACAAGGCGTCGAGAATCAACGGGCCCAGCTCGCGCGCGACCGGATCGGTTTCCGGCAATTGCGCGTTGTCCTTGGCCTTGGCCGACTGGTGGCCGGCGGTGATGCGTCCATCGGCCCACCCGGCCTGATCCAGGCGCGCCCGGCAATGGGCGACCTGTTCGGCGGTGAGAACCTTGGGAACGTGCAGCAGCATGGTTTTCCTCGATGCGGCCGCCCGGGGGAGAGACCCGGGCGGCGCGCGCGGACGGTGGAAGTCCGATTAGAACGTGAAGCCGGCGTGGCGTGCCACTGGCCGCGCCGGGTCGCCACCGCTCAACGAAGCGATCAGAACGAGAAGTTCGCGCTCAGCACCACTTGGCGGCCGTCGCCCGGCGTCGCCCAACCGTTGTTGCGGATGCGGGTGAAATACTCTTCGTCGGTGAGGTTGTTGACGTTGAGCTGGAGCTGGGCGGAACGGTTGAACTTGTAGGCGACCATCGCGCGGTGGGTCCAGTAGCTGCCGTAAGTGGTCAGCGGGCCGTTGACGTTGGTGGCGCTGTGCTGGGTCAGCCAGATCTTGCCCTGGTAGGTCGCGCCGTAGCCGATCTGCCACTTCGGGCTGAGGTCGTAGGTGGTCCACAGGCTGAAGGAGTGCTCCGGCACCTGGGTCAGGCGGTCGCCCTTGGTGTAGTCCAGGCCCAGGCCGGCCTGACGGTCGGACACGCCCTGCAGCACTTCGCTGTCGAGGAAGGCGTAGTTGGCGTAGACCGCCCACTGGTCGGTGATCAGGCCCGACAGGCCCAGCATCACGCCGTCCACGCGCGCCTGGCCGTCGAGCTGCTGCAGGCCGGACAGATTGTTCGGGTTGTCCAGGTCGGCGACCTTGTAGTTCTTGCGATCGTTGCGGAACACCGAGCCGGTCAGGGCGAGGCGGCCGTCGAGGAAGTCCCACTTGGTGCCGATTTCGTAGTTGACCGCGGTTTCCGGATCGACCGAGCAGGTCTGCGCGGTGCACGAGCCGTTGACCGAAGCCTTCGACGGGGTCTTGGAGTTGCCGTAGGCGATGTAGATGCTGCCGTTCTCGACCGGCTTGAACACCAGGCCGGCGCGGTAGGAGAACAGGTCGTCGCTGTTCTTGAACGGCACGCCGTAACCGGTGACGGTGCCGATCGGCTGCGGCGGCAACGCGCCGCCGACGGTGGTCGGGGCCTGGGTCACCACGGCGTTGTTGGTCTTGCCTTCGTTGCGCTCGTAGCGCGCGCCCAGGCTCAACTGCCACTGCTCGTTGAACTTCAGGGTGTCGAACACGTACAGCGCGCGGTTGTCGAGCTCGCCTTCGGTGCGGCCGGTCAGGGTGCGGTTGATCGGGCCGGTGTAGATGTGGTCCGGACGCGCGATGTTCATCTGCGGCAGGCCGTTGATGTACGGGTTGGTGCCGTTGGGATTGCGGAAATCGCTGGTGACGTCGAGGTCGAAGGTTTCGTGCAGGATCGAGAAACCGGCGACCAGGGTGTGCTCGACCGGACCGGTGCTGAAGTTGGTGGTCAGGTCGGTCTGGTTGTAGAGGGTGGTGTTGCGGGTGTCGCGGCCGTAACCGCGCGGGCCGCTGGGGTTGTAGTAGCCGCGGCGGGTGGCGCCGGTGCCGCAGGCGGCGCCGGTCGGGGTCAAGCCGCTGTCCAGGCACCAGGTGCCCTGGACCGCGTCGACCAGCGAGAACTGATCGGCCTGCTGCCAACGGGTCAGGTTGCGCACCTTGAAGCGCTCGTTGAAGGCGTGATCGATGATCGAGGTCACCGAGTCGACCTGGACCTCTTGCTTGTCGATGTTGCTGTAGCCGTAGTAGTTGCCGCGGTCGACGCCGGGCAGCACGTCGCCGTTGAAGAACGGCAGGCCGTATTGCGGGGTGTTGTCGTCTTCCTGGTGCAGGTAGTTCAAGGTCCAGGTGGTGTCGCTGCCCAGGCCGAAGCCGAGCGAGGCGGCCACGCCCCAGCGCTGGTTGCTTTCGACGTCGCGGCCCGGAACGTCGTTCTGGTGCGCCATCGCGTTCAAGCGCAGGCCGGTGCTTTCGCCGATCACGAAGTTGCTGTCGGTGGTCATGCGCGCGTAGCCGTCGGTGCCGCCGGCGATGCTCGCCTTGTGGAACTCGTTGAGGCCGGCGTACTTGCTGACCAGGTTGACGGTGCCGCCGACCGAGCCCGCGCCGGAGTAGACCGAGTTGGCGCCGTTGACCACTTCCACCGCTTCCAGGTTGAACGGATCGGTGCGGCTGTACAGACCGCTGTCGCGCACGCCGTCGACGGTGATGTCGCTGCTGGCGTCGAAGCCGCGCAGGTTGATCTTGTCGCCGAAACCGCCGCCGCCTTCGCCGGCGCCGAAGGTGATGCCGGGCAGGGTGCTGAGGATGTCGGTCAGCGACAGCAGGTTCTGGCCGTCGATGGTGTTGCGGTCGATCACGCTGATCGTCTGCGGGGTGTCGCGCAGGTTCGCGGTGTACTTGCCGCTGCTGGCCTTCTGGATGCGCTGGCCGTGGACTTCGACGCCTTCCACGTCCTTGGCCTGGGGAGCGGGCGCCGGAGCGGCGAAGGTGGGCAGGCTGATGGCAAGAGCGAGCGCGCCGGCAAGCGGCGACACGACGAGCTTCGTGGTCGACATGGGAATCTCTGGGGGCAGGAAAAAAGGGGGGGGGCGAAACAGCGGGCGGCAGCAAGCCGCGTCAGGCCGCGATCTTAATGAGATGAATTCTCATTTGCAACGAAAAATGAACATGAACGGCGTGCTGTAACCGTTTTCGTAACAAAAATGTGGTTAAAGCGGCGGCCGAATGGGCATTGGATCGCGGTTTGAGCGCGGGCGCGGTTAGGCCTCAAGGCTGGGTTGAAGCCTTGGATCGACGTATGTCGTTTGGGTGGTTTCGGGCGCCGCGATGCTGCGGTTGCCCGCGTGGATCGAGAGCGAAATCAAAATGGGTTCCGGCTTTCGCCGGAATGACGGAGGGGGCGAGTTTGCACGGGAACGACGCGGGAGAGGCCGCGTGGTTTTGCCGGCGGTTTTACTCGCGGTCGTCGCGGGTCCAGACCCCGCCGTCTTCGACCTTGACCGGGAATTTCGGCACCGGCTCGTACGCGGGCGCGCACAGCGGGCGGCCGTCGCGGACGTCGAAGCGCGCGCCGTGCAGCACGCACTCGATGCTGGCTTGTTCGCCGTCGAACGCGCCGGAGGACAGTTCGAAGTCCTCGTGCGAGCAGCGGTCTTCCAGGGCGTAGTAATCGCCGTCGTAGTTGCAGACGAAGATCGCGGTGTCGCCGTCCCAGGCGACGGTGGATTCGCCGGGGAGCAGTTGCGAGGTGGCGCAGACGAAAACCCAATCGCCCATGGCGTGCTTTCCTGAAGCTGGCGGTGCGAGGGCTTAGTTTAAGGCCGCGGCCGGCCCGAGACGAGACGCGGCCGCGGAGGCGCTCAGAGGGCTTTTTCCAGCACTTCGAAGCGCAGATCGTCGCGCTTGGGCAGGCCGAAACGCTCATCGCCGTAGGGGAAGGGCTTGAGCTTGCCGGTGCGGACATAGCCGCGGCGCTCGTAGAACGCGATCAGCTCGTTGCGGACGTCGATCACGGTCATGCGCATGGCCGGCAGGTGCCATTCGTCGCGGACGATGCGCTCGGCTTCGTCGATCACCCGCTTGCCGATGCCGCCGCCCTGCAGATTGGGCTGGACCGAGAACATGCCGAAGTAGCCGGCGCCTTCTTCTTCGGCGATGTGGGCGCAGGCGAGCATCTGCGGGGCGCCGTCGGCAGCGGCGGTTTCGGCGATCAGGATCACGCTGCGTTCGCGGTTCACGCAGTCGTGGATGTCGTCGGCGCCGGTGCGGCGGCCGTCGAGCAAATCGGCTTCGGTGGTCCAGCCGGCGCGGCTGGCGTCGCCGCGGTAGGCCGATTCGACCAGCGCGATCAGCGCGTCGGTGTCGGCGAGGGTGGCGTGGCGGAAAACCAGGGGCGTGGCGGCGATGACGGATGACATGGCGTGGCCGTTGAGTGGGAGGGGGCGACCGTGGATACGGCCGGGGCGAGTTCGGTTGCGGCGCGGGTGCGCAAGCGGCCCGGTTCAGGCCAGCAGCTTGCGCACCTTGTGCAGCGCGGCGACGAAGGCGTCGATTTCTTCGAAGGTGTTGTAGTAAGCCAGCGAGGCGCGGCAAGTCGCCGGCACGCCGAAATGCTGCATCAGCGGGTGGGCGCAGTGGTGGCCGGAGCGGATCGCCACGCCTTCCAGGTCGAGCAGGGTGGCCAGATCGTGGGCGTGGGCGCCGTCGATCAGGAAACTGACCACCGCGGCCTTGTCCTCGGACTGGCCGAAGATGCGCAGCCCCGGAACTTCGCTCAAGGCCTGGTTGAAACGGGTCAGCAGCGCTTGTTCGCGCGCGTCGATCTGGGCCATGCCCAGGTTCGACAAATAATCCACCGCCGCGCCGAGCCCGGCGAAACCGGCGATGTTGGGGGTGCCGGCTTCGAACCGGCGCGGGCCGTCGGCGAACACGGTGCCTTCGAACCGCACTTCCTTGATCATCTCGCCGCCGCCGACGAACGGCGGCATCGCGTCGAGGTGCTCGCGCCGCGCCCACAGCGCGCCGGTGCCGGTCGGGCCGCTCATCTTGTGGCCGGTGATCGCGTAGAAATCGCAGCCGATGGCGGCGATGTCCAGCGGCCGGTGCGGCGCGGCCTGCGAGCCGTCGATCAGGGTGGCGATGCCGCGCTTGCGCGCTTCGCGGCAGATTTCGCGCACCGGGTTGACCGTACCGAGCACGTTGGAGACGTGGGTCAGCGCGAGCAGCTTCACTTCGGGGGTGAGCAGCGAATACAGGTGATCCAGGTTCAGGCGGCCGAGTTCGTCGATCTCGGCGACCTTGATCGTCGCGCCGGTGCGCTGGGCGACCAACTGCCACGGCACGATGTTGGCGTGATGCTCCATGCGCGTGAGCACGATCGCGTCGCCGGCCTTCAGCCGCGGCAACGCCCAGGAGTACGCGACCAGGTTGATGGCGAAGGTGGTGCCGCTGCACAACACCAACTCATCCACGCGCACATTGAGAAAACGCGCCAGCTTGGCCCGCGCGCCCTCGTACGTCTCGGTGGCCTCGCTGCCCAGCGTGTGCACGGCGCGGCTGACGTTGGCGTTGTGGTTGCGATAGAAATCGTCGACCGCCTCGATCACCGCGTTGGGCTTCTGCCCGGTGTTGGCCGAGTCGAAATAGATCAGCGGCTTGCCGTGGACCTGGCGGGTCAGCACCGGGAAGTCGGCGCGCACGGCGGCCCAGTCGATGGCGGCGGGAGAGGGGGCAGCGATGGTCATCGTGGTCCCGGGAAGCGAGAAGTGAGTGGAGAGGAGTGAGGAGTGAGGAGTGAGCGGAGGCGAAGAGCTTTTTCTCACTCCTCACTCCTCTACGCTCACTCCTGGCTTCAAGCGGGTTGCAACCGCGCCAGGGCGAGGTTCAGGCGTACTTCGAGCATGGCGCGCGCGGTTTCGTCCTCGATCACCGCCAGGGTTTCGCGGCAGAACGCGGTGGTCAGCAGCGCCCGCGCCGCTTCGGCCGGCACGCCGCGCGAGCGCAGGTAGAACAGCGCATTGGCGTCGAGCTGGCCGACGGTGGCGCCGTGCGCGGCCTGGACTTCGTCGGCGTGGATTTCCAGCACCGGTTGGGTGTCGATCTCCGCGCCTTCGCTGAGCAGCAGGTTCTTGTTGGACAACGCGGCGTTGCTGCCGTCGGCGCCTTCGCGGATCAGGATGCCGCCATGGAACGCCGCGCGCGAACGGCCGGCGCCGAGGCCGCGCCAGGTCAATTCGCATTCGGTGTCGCGGCCGACGTGATCGATCCCCAGGCGGGTGTCGAGATGGCGGCGGCCGGTGGCCAGCAGCACGCCGTTGGCGTGGACGTGCGAGCCTTCGCCGTGCAGCGCGGCGTTGAGTTCGTGACGGGCCAGCGCCGCGCCCAGTTCCAGGTCGATCCGGCGGTAGCGCGCGCCGCGCGCCAGCACCGCGTCGGTACGCGCGAACACGCTCGCGCCGAGCGCGTCGTCCTGGACCCGCGCGTGCGACAGCGTCGCGTTCGGCGCCAGATGCACGTGGGTCAGGCTGTTGGACAGGTGGTTGTGGGTGTCGGTGGCGATCTGATGCTCGACCACGTTGAGGCTGGCGCCTTCGCGCAGTTCGATCAGATGGCGCAGGTGCCAGGCCAGGTCGCCGGCAGCGGGGCTGCCCAGGAACACCAGATGCACCGTGCCCTCGGCCTGCACGCCGGCGTCGACCCGCAACACCGCGCCTTCGTCGGCCAGCGCGGCGTTGAGGCGGGCGAAGACTTCGTCGGCGCGTTCGAAGCGGCGGGCGAGGAAGTTGGCTTCGCGGGCGTCGTCGGCGGCCAGCACTTGCGACAGCGGCAGCAGCGACACGCCGGCCGGCAGACCGGACAAATCCGAATGCGCGGCGTCGAAGCGGCCGTTGTGGAACACGATCCGCGGCGCCGGAATGCCGGCGATCGCGGCGGCGTCGAACCCGGCCGGCGCGTGCGTGGCGGCGGCGAAGGCGCGCCGTTCCAGCGCGCGCAGCGCAGTGTATTTCCAGGCTTCGGTGCGCGGGCCGGGCAGGCCGTCGCGCAGCGCGGCGTCGAGCGCGGCGCGGCGGGTGGCGCCGAGTCCGGCGGACTCGCGCGCGGCCAGCGTATCGAAGGACGCGGCGAAGGCGTCGAGCAGGGCGCTCATCGGGCGCGCTCCAGGCCGGGGTTAGCGAAGATCACGCCGCGTTCTCCGGAGCGACGCGGTCCTTGAGCCATTCGTAGCCGTGCGCTTCCAGTTCCAGCGCCAGCTCCGGCCCGCCGGTTTCGACGATGCGGCCGTCGGCCAGCACGTGCACCACGTCGGGTTTGATGTAGTCGAGCAGGCGCTGATAGTGGGTGATCACCAGGAACGCGCGTTCGCTGGAGCGCAGCGTGTTGACGCCGTGGGCGACGGCCTTGAGCGCGTCGATGTCCAGGCCCGAATCGGTTTCGTCCAGGATCGCCAGCTTGGGCTCCAGCAGCGCCAGCTGGAAGATCTCGTTGCGCTTCTTTTCGCCGCCGCTGAAGCCTTCGTTGACGCCGCGATGCAGCAGTTCGTCCTTCAGATGCAGCACGGCGAGCTTTTCGCGCACCAGCTTGAGGAACTGCATCGAGTCCAGCTCGGCCTCGCCGCGCGCCTTGCGCTGGGCGTTGAGCGCGGCGCGCAGGAAGTAGGTGTTGTTGACGCCGGGAATCTCGACCGGGTACTGGAAGGCCAGGAACACGCCGGCGGCGGCGCGCTCCTCGGGTTCCAGGGCCAGCAGGTCGCGGCCGTCGAATTCGATCGTGCCTTGGGTGACCTCATAGCCTTCGCGACCTGCCAGCACGTTGCCGAGCGTGGACTTGCCGGCGCCGTTGGGGCCCATGATGGCGTGCACTTGGCCGGGGATCAGCTCCAGGGTCAGGCCCTTGAGGATCTCTTTGCCGGCTACGGAGACGTGGAGGTTTTCGATCTTGAGCATCGTTATGTATCCAGATGGGTTAGCTGTCGCGCGCTTGCGCAGCAGCTTTTATCTTTAGCCCCTCTCCCGCTCGCGGGAGAGGGGTTGGGGTGAGGGCGCGCGTGCCCTCATCCGGCCCTTCGGGCCACCTTCTCAGCCTTGCACACCCTTCGGGCGCCGCCAGGCGGGAGAAGAGAGTGCGTTAGCCGACGCTGCCTTCCAGGCTCACTTCCAACAGCTTCTTGGCTTCCACCGCGAACTCCATCGGCAACTCGCGGAACACCGATTTGCAGAAGCCGTCGACGATCATCGACACCGCGTCTTCCTCGCCGATGCCGCGCGAACGGCAATAGAACAGCTGGTCATCGCTGATCTTGGAGGTGGTGGCTTCGTGCTCGACGGTTGCGTCGGGGTGCTTGACCTCGATGTACGGGAAGGTGTGCGCGCCGCACTTCTTGCCGATCAGCAGGCTGTCGCACTGGGTGTGGTTGCGCGCGCCGGCGGCGTTCTTTTCGACCTTGACCAGGCCGCGGTAGGTGTTCTGGCCGCGGCCGGCGCTGATGCCCTTGCTGATGATCTTGGACTTGGTGCGCTTGCCGATGTGGATCATCTTGGTGCCGGTGTCGGCCTGCTGGCGGTGATGGGTCAGCGCGACCGAATAGAACTCGCCGACCGAATCGTCGCCCAGCAGCACGCACGACGGGTACTTCCAGGTGATCGCCGAACCGGTTTCAACCTGGGTCCAGCTGATCTTGCTGCGCGCGCCGCGGCATTCGCCGCGCTTGGTCACGAAGTTGTAGATGCCGCCGACGCCGTTCTCGTCGCCGGGATACCAGTTCTGCACGGTGCTGTACTTGATCTCGGCGTCTTCCAGCGCCACCAGCTCGACCACCGCGGCGTGCAGCTGGTTCTCATCGCGCATCGGCGCGGTGCAGCCTTCCAGGTACGAGACGTAGGCCTTGTCCTCGCACACGATCAGGGTGCGCTCGAACTGGCCGGTGTGGCCGGCGTTGATGCGGAAGTAGGTGCTCAGCTCCATCGGGCAGCGCACGCCCTTGGGGATGAACACGAAGCTGCCGTCGGAGAACACCGCCGAGTTCAGCGCAGCGAAGTAGTTGTCGCCGACCGGCACCACGCTGCCGAGGTACTTCTGCACCAGTTCGGGGTGTTCGCGGATGGCCTCGGACATCGAGCAGAAAACGATGCCCTTCTCGGCCAGTTCCTTGCGGAAGGTGGTGCCGACGGAGACCGAGTCGAACACCGCGTCCACCGCCACGCCGGCCAGGCGCGCGCGCTCGTGCAGCGGCACGCCGAGCTTGTCGTAGGTGTCCAGCAGTTCCTGCGGCACTTCGTCGAGCGAGTTGTACTTGGCCTTGGGCGCGCTGTAGTAGCTCAGCGCCTGGAAATCGATCGCCGCGATGTTGAGCTTGGCCCAGTGCGGCATCGGCATGGTCAGCCAGTGGCGGTAGGCCTGCAGGCGCCAGTCGGTCATCCACTGCGGCTCGTTCTTCTTGGCCGACAGCGCGCGGATGACGTCCTCGTCCAGACCCGGCGGCAGGCTGTCGGATTCGATGTCGGTGATGAAACCGGCTTCGTAACGACGACCCAACTGCTCATGGATCATCTCGTTTTGCATCGGTCGATTGCCGATGTCGCCCGCCGGCGCGGGAGTCTGTTTGATGTCGGTGGCCATGGCGGCTGCCTACTGTCTATGCGCCGGCCAGGCGCAGGTCGATGCGCTTGGCGGTGGCGGCGGTTTCATGAGGGAGGTCGGAGACGAACACCGGGGCGGGGGCCAACATCTGGGCGAGGGTCACGTTGCTGAGGGCTTCCACTACGACATCGTTGATCCGGCGCCAGTTGGCGCGCACGCCGCACTGTTGCTCCAGGCCGCAGTTGCCTTCGTGGACGCTGCATTCGGTCATGCCCAGCGGGCCTTCCATCGCCTCGACGATCTCGATCAGGCCGATGTCGCGCGGCGCCCGGGCCAGGCGGTAACCGCCGTTGGCGCCGCGGAAACCCTCGACCAGACCGGCCTGGGCCAGCGGCTTGAGCACCTTGCTGACCGTCGGCGCTTCCAGACCCGCCCGTTCGGCCAGTTCGGCCGCGCTGAGGACGCGGTCGTGCTGGGCCGCCAGGACGGTCAGCACGACCGTGGCGTAGTCGGTGAGTTTGGTGACGCGGAGCATGGGCGTGGGGGCCAGGCAGGCGGGCGGTGTAATTCGTACCGAAATTGTACGGTTTTATCGCGGTCGAAGCCAGCGCCCGGGTTTTGCCCAATTCAGCGAGCCGGGCGGGGTGGCCGGGGCGGGGGTGGGGAGGGGAGGCGGGCAGGTATGCGATCGGGTAATGCGGTTGGCGGCCCGTGCGAAACGCTAACCCCGACGATAGCGGCCGAACCCCCGCTCAGGTCAGAATGACCGTTCGTCATTTCGGGAATCAACATGCCGCGCAAGATCGCCGCCCGTCGTTCAGCCATCCACGGCAACGGCGTATTCGCCGTCGCCCCGATCGCCAAGGGCGAACGCGTCATCGAATACAAAGGCCGCCGCCGCACCCACGAAGAAGCCGACGCCGGCGACAGTGGCGATGCCGATTCCGGCCATACCTTCCTGTTCACGCTCAATGACGAGTACGTGATCGATGCCAATTTCGAAGGCAATACCGCGCGTTGGATCAACCACAGCTGCTCGCCCAATTGCGAGGCGCTGCTGGAAGAGGACGACGGCAAGGACCGCCGTCTGGACAAGGTGTTCATCGAGGCGATCCGCGATATCGCCCCGGGCGAGGAGCTGTCGTACAACTACGGCATCACCTTGGCCGAGAAGCACACCAAGGAACTGAAGAAGATCTGGGAATGCCGCTGCGGTTCGGAAAACTGCACCGGGACCATGCTCCAGCCCAAGAAGGACAAGAAGAAAAAGAAGAAGGGCAAGGACAAGAAGAAGGACAAGAAAAAGAAGAAGGACAAGAAGAAAGATTGAGGCTGGGCGCCAGAGCGTCCGCCTACGCTGAGCCCTTCTCCCGCTTTGCAGGAGAAGGTGGCCCGAAGGGCCGGATGAGGGCATTCGCCGCCGCGCGCCCTCACCCCAACCCCTCTCCCGCAAGCGGGAGAGGGGCTAAGAGCTAGGCGCGGACAAAGGTCCGATAGCCGACCGCATCCCGCGACGGGACACTGCGATGCATCCGCCGCCACGCCGCGATAACACCGCGCGGCGACAATGAGCGCCGGTTCGCTTTCTCTTTCCGCACTTCCGCATCGTCCAGGAGTCCCGCATGAGCTCGATCCAAGGCAAAGTCGCCGTCGTCACCGGGGCCGCCAGCGGCATCGGCAAGGAAATCGCCCACGAACTCGCCCGCGCCGGCGCGGCGATCGCCATCGCCGATCTCAACCAGGCCGGCGCCCAGGCGGTGGCCGACGAGATCGTCGGCAACGGCGGCCGCGCGATCGGCGTGGCCATGGACGTCACCGACGAGGCCGCAGTCAACGCCGGCATCGAAAGCGTGGTGGCGCAACTCGGCGGCATCGACATCCTGGTCTCCAACGCCGGCATCCAGATCGTCAACCCGATCGAGAACTACGCGTTCGCCGACTGGAAGAAGATGCTCGCGATCCATCTGGACGGCGCGTTCCTGACCACCAAGGCGGCGCTGCCGCATATGTACAAGGGCGACAAGGGCGGCACCGTGATCTACATGGGCTCGGTGCACTCGCACGAGGCCTCGCCGCTGAAGTCGGCCTATGTCACCGCCAAGCACGGCCTGTTGGGGCTGTCGCGGGTGCTGGCCAAGGAAGGCGCCAAACACAATGTGCGCAGCCATGTGGTGTGCCCGGGTTTCGTGCGCACGCCGCTGGTGGACAAGCAGATTCCCGAACAGGCCAAGGAACTGGGCATCAGCGAGGATGAGGTGATCAAGAAGGTCATGCTCGGCAACACCGTCGATGGGGTGTTCACCACGGTCGAGGACGTGGCGCAGACGGTGCGCTTCCTGGCCGAGTTCCCGAGCGCGGCGTTGACCGGGCAGAGTTTCGTGGTGAGCCATGGGTGGTACATGCAGTAACGGCGGATGCGCCGCTTGCGTTCGTTGTTTTTGCGAGTCAGGCCGCGACGGACTGAGAGAGGGCGCTGAAGTCTCTGGATCCCCGCCTTCGCGGGGATGACGGCTGGGAGGAGGGCGATGTAACCCACCCATCCTCGTTATCCATTCATCGTCGTTCCCGCGAAGGCGGGAACCCAGGGCCTTACCGAGGTTGGACTCTGAAGTCGGCGGCTCCGCGTTTCGCGGACCCAGCAACGAGGTTTCACAAGAGGCGGCAACGATGCCCAGCAAACGTTCTTCCAGCGCGAAAGGCGCCACCCCAGCGCGCGCGCCGAAACGCGAACCCGGCCGGCCCACGCCCGCCAAGCGCGATCCCAAGCCGGCCACGCCGACGAAAAAAGAACCGCCGCGCAAGGCGCCGACGGTAAAAGAGCCGCCTAAGCGCAGCGCCGCGGCCCGCGCCGCCGCGCGCGCTGCCTCATCCGCGAAGACGACCCCGCGCAAACGCGCCGCCAGCAAACAGGCAGCTTCGCGCGCCGCTCAGACTGCCGGCGCGCGCATCCGCGAGGCCGCACCGGTTTTGCCGCAGAACATCGCCCTGGTGCTGCAAGGCGGCGGCGCGCTCGGCGCGTATCAGGCCGGTGTCTATCAGGGCCTGCACGATGCCGGCATCGCGCCGAACTGGATCGCCGGCATTTCCATCGGCGCCTTCAACACCGCGATCATCGCCGGCAATCCGCCGGAAAAACGCATGGATGCGTTGCGCGGGTTCTGGGACACGATCTCGCGCCCGGCGGTGCTGCCCTCGACCACCCTGGGCCAGGAAGCGCGGCTGGACGGGCTCGACGCCGATGCCCGCGCCTGGCTCGATACCTGGGAAGCCTGGCGCGCGATCGTCGAAGGCCAGCGCGGCTTCTATCAGCCGCGCTCCTGGCTCGGCATCGATCCGGCCGTCCTGCTCGGCGAGCAGCCCGGCCCGGCCGCGGCCAGTTTCTACGACACCTCGCCGATGATCGCCACGCTCGAGAAGATGGTCGACTTCGACCGCCTCAACGACGGCGGCATCCGCGTCAGCGTCGGCGCGGTCAATGTGCGCACCGGCAATCTGGAGTATTTCGACAACAGCCAAATGCGCCTGGATGCGCGGCATATCCTGGCGTCCGGCGCATTGCCGCCGGCGTTCGCGGCGGTGGAGATCGACGGCGAGTTCTATTGGGACGGCGGCCTGGTCTCGAACACGCCGCTGTCGCAAGTGCTGACCGCCTCGCCGCGCCGCGACACCCTGGTGTTCCAGGTCGACTTGTGGAACGCGCGCGGCGAGTTGCCGCAGAACCTGCTCGACGTGGCCGAGCGGCAGAAGGAGATCCAATACTCCAGCCGCACCCGGCTGATCACCGACACCCAGCGGGTGTTGCAGCACTACCGCCGTTTGCTGCGCGAACTGTTGGAGGAAATCCCCGAGTCGGTGCGCAAGACCAATCCCTGGGCGCAGCACGCGGCCGAGTTGGCCTGCGACCGGCGTTACAGCGTGATCCATCTGATCTATCGCGACAAAGCCAAGATCGGCCACTTCAAGGACTACCAGTTCGGCCGGGTGGCGATGCGCGAGCATTGGCTGTCGGGGCAGAGCGATATCGCCCGGGCGTTGAGCCATCCGGATTGGCTGCAACTGCCGCAGGGGGAGTCGGCGTTCGTGGCGCACGATGCTACTGCGTCATGAGCTGCATCGGAATGGCGCCTGTGATGTAGAAGTGGCGCGAGCTGCATCGGGAAATGGCCGCTTGCGCCGCAAGCGTGGTGTCGTGGTCGCAGCTTGCGCAGCTCCTACAGTCGGATTGCGGGGTTGGCGAAGCGATTCGCTGCTGCGTTACCGCGTCTGCTACCTGTAAGAGCGGCGCGAGCCGCGACCGCGCCGTATCGAGTTCGCGGCGCTCCGGTCCAGACCGCCGCGGCTGACCTTTGTCACCCCGCACCCATGCGCCCGCCTGGACACCCGGTCCCATCAGCTGCGATGCGCGGCGACCGCCAAGGGTTGCCATGACTTACGCCATTTAGCGCACAGCCGTCACATCGCTAGTCTGCGCGTCGTCGCGGTGCAGTCCGCCGCGATTCGGGACGGCGCCGCGGGGAACGCGCGGCCGTCGCGATCCATCGGCAACCCGGGGTGCGGCATGCGCAAGAACCTGATCGTCTCTCTATCGGCCGCGTGCGCGGCCTTCACCGCCACCGGCGCCAGCGCTGTCGAGATCGACGGCCGCATCGATCCGCAGGAGTGGGCCCAGGCCCAGCACATCCAGGACTTCCGCCTGACCCAGCCGCTCTCGCGCCAGGCCGCTTCGCAGCCGACCGAAGCCTGGTTGATGGCGACCCCGCAAGGCTTGGCGATCGCCTTCCGCAATCATCAGCCGGCCGGCGTGCCGCGTCTGCGCCAGCACACCCAGCGCGACGGCGACGGCACCGTCGACCGGGTCAATCTGTACGTGGATTTCGACGGCGACGGCCGCGCCGGCTACAACTTCACCGTGACCCTGGCCAACAGCATCGTCGATGCCACCGTGACCAGCGAGAATCAGTTCAACAACGACTGGGACGGCGACTGGCGCCACGCCACCAGCGAAGACGACGCGGGCTGGTCGGCCGAGATGCTGATCCCCTGGCACATCGCGCCGATGCGTCAGAGCGAGGGCATGCGCACCCTCGGCATCGAGCTCGACCGGGTCATCGCCTCCACCGGCGAACGTACCTCGTGGCCGGCGGTGCATTACACCGAGGCGCGCTTTCTGTCCGCGTTCAATCGCATCGAAGTGCCGGCGTACAAGCAATCGCTGCTGGCGATCACCCCATATGCGATGGGGGTGCAGGACGCGGTCAAGCACGCCAGCGATTTCGACGGCGGCGTGGACGTGTTCTGGAAACCCAGCGGCAAGTTCCAGCTCAGCGCGACCTTGAACCCGGATTTCGGCCAGGTCGAGAGCGACGAGCTGACCGTCAATTTCAGCGCCACCGAGACCTTCAACAGCGACAAGCGCCCGTTCTTCACCGAGAACCAGGGCTTCTTCGACGTCCAGTTCGGTTCGTACAACAGCTTCAGCCGCCTGATCTACACCCGCCGCGTGGGCGGACCGGCCGACGACGGCCAGGGCTCGGGCGATGTCACCGCGGCGGTCAAGCTCAACGGCAGCGCGGGCGGGGTCAACTACGGCGTGTTCGCCGCCAGCGAAGGCGACGATGCCGGCCGCGACTTCTACGCTGCGCGAGTCACCCGCGACTTCGCCCGCTTCGGCCTGGGCGCGATGGCGACCCGGGTGGAGCGTCCTTACCTGGATCGCGCGGCCAACGTGTATGAGTTCGACCAACGCTGGGCGCCGAACGCGCAATGGTCGATCCGCAGCACCGTGGTCGCTTCCGACGTCGAACAGGGCGGGCGCAGTTTCCGCGACAGCGGCGGTCAGTTCCGCATCGATTACGACATGGGCCAGGGTTGGCGCCAGCAGTTGTACGGGCTGCACCTGGGCCGCGACCTGATGCTCAACGACTTCGGTTATCTGGAACGCAACAACTTCAACTACGTCCGCTACGACCTGGGCAAGCGCGTGACCAACCTGCCGGCCGGATCGGCCTACGCCGGACAGGACTGGCATTTCGCGCTGTCGCGCCGTTACAGCGACGACGGCGTGCATATCGCCGACGCGGTCGCGCTGAACCGGCGCAGCGACATGCGCGACGGCGGCCGCCAGTTCGTCGAAGCGGCGGTGTGGAGCAGCGGCCACGACGATCTGGTCACCCGCGGCCACGGCGTGCTGCGGATGCCGGCGAAGATGTTTTTGACCTACGAGCGGCTGCGTCCGCGCCAGGGCGACAGCCGCTGGTCGCTGTACACCGAAGCCGGCTACAGCGCCGACGGCCTGGGCGGAATGGACGAAGGCAAGCTGCGCTTGTACCTGGAGCCGAATTATCAGTTCAGCGACCGGATGCTGTTGTTCGCTGGTCTGGAGTACAGCCACAACCCGGATTGGCTGTTGTGGCGCGGGGACAACCGCGTCGCCAGCTTCCGCGCCGATCTGCTCAACCTCAATGCGGGTGTGCAGTGGTTCATCGACGATAAGCAGGAACTGCGCGTGCGCCTGGAAACCATCGGCGTGGATGCGCGCACGCGTCAGGCTTATCGGGTCGGCGCCGATGGGCGCGCGCTGGCGGTGGCCGAGGCGATTCCGGATTTCAGCGTGCGCAATCTGGGGTTCCAGGTGCGTTATCGCTATGAGCTGGCGCCGTTGTCGTATCTGTATGTGGCGTATGTGCGCGGCGGCGAGATGTTCCAGGAGGATGTCGGGCAGGCGAATGTGGCGCATCAGTTTCGGGATGCGTTCGATTTGCGCGATAGCGAGCAGTTGTTGGTTAAGTTGTCTTATCGGTTCGAGATTTGAGGGTTTCGGCGGGGCGTGCCCTCGCCCCAACCCCTCTCAGCCTTGCACACCCTTCGGGCGTCGCAAGCGGGAGAGGGGCTATCAAATTCTGGGAGAGGGTTGATTGCCAGCCCTTCTCCCGCTTGCGGGAGAAGGTGCCCGAAGGGCGGATGAGGGCCGCGCCCCGTCGCGAACTACTGCCTCCGCCACTCCACCCCGAAATACACCGCCCGCCCATCGCCCGGCAGAAAATTGCGCCCATCCACCCCACGCGCATCGGCGATCACATTGGTACTGGCGACCCAGCGCTTATCGCCCAGGTTGCGCGCGTCGGCGAACCAACTCCATTGCGAAGCCAGCTTTCCGCCGACGCGTAACCCGGCGATGGTGTAACCGGGCGCCTTGAAGGTGTTGGCGTGATCGATGTAGTAAGCCTGCGGCGTCCACTCCACGCTCGGCGCGATGTAGAGACGCTCATCGGGCTGCCAGCGCAACTCGGCACGCAACTGCTGCGGCGGTACGCCAGCCAGATCGTTGTTGCCGTAAACCCGATCCCCGTCGAAGCGGAAATCGTTGTAGAGATAGTTCGCCGACAACGTGAAATCCCGCGCGAACTTCCAGCCCAACCCGAACTCGATGCCCTGATGCAGCGTCCGGCCGGCGTTGACCGTCCCGAGCGGATTGCCGTTGCCGTCGCTCAACGACAGCAACTCGCCCTTGACCCGGGCGCGGTACAACGCGACATCCAGCGACAACCCATCGCGATTCAAGCGCAAGCCCAGTTCGCCGCTGTCGGCGCGCTGCTTGTCGACCGGCGTCACCCCCGGCCCGCCGCTGAGTTCGCCGAAGCTCGGCGGCTCCAGGCTGCGGCTGAGGTTGGCATACACCTGGGCGTGTTCGTCGATCAGATAACGCAGGCCGAGTTTGGGGCTGATGCCGGAATAGTCGGCATCGAAGCTTTCGTCGCGGCCGCCGACGATGAACAGATCGCGCGAGCGGCGCTGCGAGCGCAGCGCCTGCGCGCCCAGCGACAGCGTCCACTGCGGGCTGAGCCAGGTTTGATTCTCCGCATACAGCTTGCTGTTGCGCGCGCGCTGGTCGAAACGGTTGCTGCGCGCGCCGGGCCGGCCGGCGACATTGAAGTAACGATCGTCGTCGATATCGCCTTGGGCGAACGCGACCCCCGCGATCAGCACGTTGCGCAATCCCAGCCACTGCGATTCGCCGCGCCAGCGCAGGTCCAGGCCGTAGTCGCGGCTGTCCTGGCGCAGCACCTGGAAGATCGGGTGGTCCAGCGATTTGTCGGCGTAATAGGCCGACAAGGTCAACGTACCGGCAGCCGACGGCGCCCAGGCGAGCTTGCCGGCGATCCGATCCAGACGGTAATCGCGGCGCTGGTTCAACGCGAGATTGCCCGGTGCGGCCAAGCGCGGATCGCGGCGCGATTCGTCCAGAGTCAGATTGCCGGGCAAGGCCGAGCGGGTGTCGACGTGGGTGAAGTAGATCCGGCCGTCGAGGCTGTCGCTGAAGCGGTAGCCGGCGTTGGCGAACAGCCGGTAGTTTTCCTGTTCGGCGTGTTCGCGATAACCGTCCTGGCGCAGGCCGCTGAGGCTGAGATAAGCGTCGGTGCGTCCGGACACGCCGGCCACCGCGACTTGACCGCGGCGATAGCCGAAATCGCCGGTTTCCACGCGCAGGGCCAACGGCGCGGCGTCGTAACCGGTCGGCGAGACGAAGTCGATCGCGCCGCCGAGCGTGGCCGCGCCGAATTCCAGCGCATTGGCGCCGCGATAGACCTGGATGTAACGCGCCGACAGCGGTTCCACCGCCTGGAAGTCGAAGCCGCCGTCGGCGAGGTTGAGCGGGCTGCCGTCTTGCAGCAGTTCCAGGCCGCGGCCGTGGAAGGTGCGTTGCAGACCCGAGCCGCGGATCGCCAGACGCGCTTCCTCGGCGCCGAAGCGCGGTTGCACGAACACGCCGGTGGCGAACCCTAGCGCGTCGGTCAGCGTGCTTACGCGACGGTCGCGGTAGCGCTCGCCATCGACCAATCCGGTGGCGCCGGCGCGTTGGTCCAGCCGTGCGCGCGCCTGTTCGATGCCGTCGACGGTCAGCGCGGCGTCGGCCTGGCCGTGCACCCGCACGGTGCTCAGGGTCTTGGTCTGTGCGGCGGTTTGCGCGTGCGCCGCGGATGCGCAGAACAGCGCGATCGCCAGCGACGCGAAACGAAATGTGACGGTGCGCATGGCGGCTTCCGTGCGTGAGAAGCCCGACAGGGTAGTGAGCGGCATGCGGCGCCGGGTGCGGCATAACGCCGCACGGCGCTAGCTGTCCGCCGTGTTCGGGTTTAGCCGTATGGGTTTGAAATACGCCGCGCGAATCGGCTCAGTGCGCGCCGTCCGGTTGCGCATCGGTCAGCGGCACCGGCTTGACCCGCAGCGCCCAGATCACGCCGGCGATCAGCAAGGCGATGCCGAGCAAGGTCAACGGCTGCGGAAATTGCCCGCGCAAAATAAATGCGTAGCTCAAGGCGAACAAGGTTTCGAACACGATCAACTGCCCGGCCAGCGCGGTCGGCAAACGCTGGCTGGCTTCGTTCCAGCACAAGGTGCCGACCCAGGACGCGAACAAGCCGATCGCGACCATCAAGCCGATGAAGAAGCCCGGGCGCGGGCCGAACGGCATCGGAAATTCGCTGCCGCGCAAGCTCATGAACGACCACAGCACGATGTAGCCGGCCAGCGCCAGCGGCAGCGTCGCCACGCCTTGCGCGGTGGCCCAGGTGCGCGGACTGCGGCCGGGATGCGCGCGCAGCCAGTCGGCATTGCGCAGCGGATACCAGGTCCAGCACGCGACCGCGCCGAAGGCGAGCAGGGCGCCGAGCGCGTAACGGCTGAGGTCGGCATCGGCGTCGGCGCGCAGCGCGCGCAGTTCGACCTGGTTGACGCAGGCGATGCCGGCGGCGATCAGCAACAGCGACGGCGCCAATCGCAGCCACGGCAGGCGGCCGTCGCGGCGCGCGTTGAGCAGGTTGGCGCTGATCGCGATCACCACCGGCAAGGTGCCGATGATCATGGTCGGCAACGGCCCACCGGCGCGCTGGATCGCGCTGGCCAGGAACAAGTAATACAGCAGGTTGCCGATCGCCGAGAGCTTGATCGCTTCGATCCAGTCGGCGCGGCCGAGCTGGCGCAGCGCGTCGCGGTCCAGCCACGCCAGCGGCAGCGCGATCAGGCCGAAAGCCAGATAGCGCCCGACCGACTGCAACGCCGCCGGGTATTCGGGCAACAGCAGCGGGCCGACGAAGACCAGGCCCCAGATCAGGCCGGCGAGCAGGGCGTAGAGGGTTCCGAGCAACATGGGCGCAGGATGGCCGGAGCGACGGGCCGCGTCTTGTACCAGATTGCGGTTTGGCTTGGAGCATCCCTGTAGGAGCGGTGCGAGCCGCGACCGCGGACTTGCACGATTGCGCCGTTCATTCGGTTTCGCGGTCGCGGCTCGCGCCGCTCCTACAGGGGCCGGCCGAAACTTGCGCGAATGTCGGGTGGAATCAGCCGCGCACTTGCGCCTGGTAGCGCGCCGGGGTGACGCCGTAGCGGCGCTGGAAGGCGCGGGTCAGATGCGCTTGGTCGGTCAGGCCAGTATCCGCCGCGACTTGCGCGCACGGCACGCCTGCGGCGAGCAGGCGCTTGGCCCGGTGCAGGCGCAGCGCCATCAACATCTGCTGCGGGGTGACGTGGTACTGGGCGCGGAAGCGGCGCAGGAAGTGGAACGGGCTCAGGTCGGCAACCGCGGCCAGTTGCTCCAGCGCGATCCGCTCGGCCAGGTGCGCATGCAGGTACTCGACCACCGGCGCGAAACGCATCGCCGGTTCGTCGCGCGCGCGGCGCGGGATGCGCGCGTGATCGCGGAATTCGCTGAGCAGGGCCAGCAATTGGCCGTCGAAGTCGAGCGGATCGCTGGCCCGCCACAACGCGTCCAGGCGCGCGGTGACGCGGCGCGCACGGGCCGGGTCGTGGCGCACGGCTTGGTCGAACCACCAGCCCGATTCGCCGGTGATGCGCTCGGCCGCGTCGGGATCGACGTAGACCATGCGATAGCGCCAACCGCCTTCGGTTTCGGCGCGGCCGGTGTGGAGCACGTCGGGGTTCATCAGCACCAGCGAATCCGGCGGCGCGAGGTGGTCGCTGCCGCGGTAACGGAAGCGCTCCACACCCGATTCGATCGCGCCCAGCCCATAGGCTTCGTGGGTGTGCGGTTCGAACGCGTGACGGACGATGTGCGCGCGGTAAAGCTCCACGCCCGGGCGATGCGCGGGCTGCCGGAACTGCGCGGCATCGAATGCGTTGTCGAACTGGGCGGGCACGCCTTGCATGGGCCGAGTATGGCATGCGGCCGGTGAGCGGGCCGCCGCCCCAGGCGCTCAGCCGGCGGCGGGATGCAGCGCTTGCAGGGCGACCCAGGTGCGCGGGGTCATGATCTCGAACAGACCTGCGCGCGCGGTGCGGCGGCCGAGCACGATCAGGGCGTGATCGCGGCTGAGCAGCCAGCGCGCCCGCGCGGCGAAGGCGAGTTCGAGAAACTTCTGGTCGTCGGCATCGGCGCAGCGCGGCAATCCGGCGCCTTCGGTGTCTTCGGGCGTACGCGGGTGCGGCCGGAACAAGGCGTCGTATTCGGCGATGCAACGCGCGCGCGTGGTCGGGTCCAGCGCGAGTTTGGGGTAGTCGAGAATGCGCAGCCATTCTTCGCGGCAAGCCGCGTCGGTGATCGCGATCAGCGCGCCTGAGCGCAGCGCGGCCAGCAGCGGCGCCACGGTCGGGTCGGCGAAAGCGAACAGGTCCAGGCAGACGTTGCTGTCCAGGACGATGTGCGGCGTGTCGGCGCTCATGCGACGGTGCGGGTCAAAGATCGTCCTCGCCCGGGAACGACACGCTGAACTCGATCACCGTCAGCAAGCGGTCCTGCTGGGGATAGCGTTTGTCGTCGCTGGAAACAAAGCCGTCGCCGGAAGGAAGCGCGTCGGGGGCCAGTTCGGCCTGTCCCACGTAATCCAGGCGCGCCCTGCGAATCACCGCATCGCCGCCCGCGCCGGCGAGTTTGCCGCCGTTCCAGTCGGCGATGGTGCCGCCGTAGTCCCAGCCCAGGCCGCTGAACTGGATGGGTTTGCCGTTCAATCGCGCCAGTTCCGCCAGCGACAAGCCCATGCGCAGGCCGGTGTCCAGATGCCAGCGCGTGTCGCGATCGACGATGGCCGCCGCGGACAGGCCGCGCAGGTGTTGCGAGTCCTGGAAATACAGGTAGGCGCGCCGGGTGGAGTCGCGCGGAAACAGAATCACTCCGCGCAATTCGGTGCCTTCGCCGCCGGGCAGGTGTTCGCCGATCTCGACGTTGTCGGCGCCGAACAGTTGGCGCAGTTGTTCCGGGCCGGTGTCGGGCGCGAGCGGGCCGGGGAGCACGTAATCGGCGACCGGTGCGAGCACCGGTTGGGTTGGAGTTTCCGCGGCGGCCTCTTGCTGTACTGCCGGCGCGGCCGCGGCGGGAGCGGGCGTGGCGGTTGGCGACGGGTTGTGCGCATTCGCTGGCGGACGATCGCAAGCGCTCAGCGTCAGTGCGAACGCCAGGCTCGCGACCGCCGTCCAGCGTGCGCCGAACCCGCCGCGTTTCATTGCTTGAGTTCGCGGATATCTGCGCTGGCGATGCGCCAGGCGCGCTGTTCCGCGCTGGCGCCATCGACCACGGTGCGGCGCAAGGTGTAGGCGCCGACGTACTTGCGCTGACTGCCGTCGCGTTGGTTGGCGACGATCGACACCGGTATTTCGATATGGCGCTGGCCGGCGCCGGCGTCGACGCGGCCGGGCGGGGCGAGTTCCAGCGATACGCCTTCGGTCTGGGCGAATCCGTCGGCGAACTGCTGCGGGTTCTGGCCGCTGGCGCGGCCGCCGTCGGACCACAGCGCGTAGGCGCGGTCGTATTGGCGGCCGTTGATCGCGGCGTAGTAATCGCGGACCACGGCGACCGCGTCCTCGGGCGTGGGCTCGGCGGGGAGTGCGGTCGCCGGATCGCCGGCGCCGGTGGCGGGATCGGGCACGACGGCGTTCGGATCGACCGGCGCCACGGCTTCGCCGGTCCCGGGCAGGGGATTGCCGTTCTCGTCGAGCAACGGCTCGCCCGCCGCCGGCTCCACCGGCGCGCCGATCTGGCCCGGGCCGGGCTTGTCCGGCATGCCGGTGACGCCGCCGCCGGCGCCGTCGGGCGCGGGCAGGGTCGAGTCGGAATCGCCTTGCACGTCGGTGCCCGCGGCGCGGTCACCGCCGCCGCAGGCGGCCAGGCACAGCGACAACAGCGATACGGCGAGCAAGCCCAGCGAACGCGGGCGCAACGGGGACAACAGGCGCATGGGACGGTCCATGAGAACGAGGTCGCGCGACAGCGGTCGGACGCGCGTGCGGCCCAGTGTATAGGCGCCCTCGCGCGCGCGGCGACATGCCGGAAGTCGGGACGGCCGGCGCTCAGGCAGATGCACGCCGGCTGACTGCGCCGGCGGGGATCGATCGGCGCAGCGACCGCGCGCTATCTCCCCTCCACCGTCATTCCGGCGAAAGCCGGAACCCATCTTGATCTTGCTCTGATCGCCTCAAGCAGCGCCGCTACACCGACAACCGCTACTTCAACTTCACCGAAATCGAAGTCCCGGTCAGCTCCCAATGCCGATCCACTGAGTTACGCCGCATCCGGTACCACCCCGTGTAGCGCCGGCCTTCGCCGTTCTCCAGCGTCGCGCGCAGATCCACCGGAATCTCCAGGGTCTCGGGCACCGCTTCCTGATCCAGCGGTTTGGGCGGCCCGTTCTCGATCCGGAAACTGCGCAGATTCTTCAGCGAACGCAGATCGGATTCTTCGCTGCCGCGCGGCTGCCGTTGATAAGCCCAATGCTTGCCGGCTTCTTCGGTCTTGCCCGAGCCGACCTTCTGCAGATACGCATGCAGCGTATCGACGGCTTCCGAGGTGGCTTGCAGCGCTTGTTTTTCCAGAGCCTGCGCGCGCAACTCGGCGGCGCTGGGCGCGGCCGGCGCCGCGGCTTGCGGCGCGGGCGCGGTGGCCGCATCGCGGTCGGTCGAGTCCTGGCTCTGGCGTTGGCAGGAGCAGCCGACGAAGGTCAGGGCGAGCAGGGCGGGAATCAGCAGGCGCATCGGCGCGTTTCCGTCAGGCGCTGCGCCACCGCAGCCGCAGGGCGATGCTAGCGGCTGCGGCCGGACTTGCGAATGCCCGCGCCGACCGGCGGTGCAGCCAGGTCGGCGGACGCGGCAGCGCCACGGCGAAACGTGACGCGCTACCGCTCAAGACTCAAGCCGATGCGTGAGCTCAGGCCTGTGCGTCGCGCAGTTGCTGTTCCAGCTTGCTCTTGAGCGCGTCGTCGATCTTGAGCTGACGCGCCAGTTCGTCCAGATACGCGCGCTCCATGTAGCTTTGTTCGTCGACCGCCAGCAGGCTGGCCAGATACATTTCCGCGCCGATTTCCGGAGTGGTGGCTGCGCGCGCGACTTCGGCCGGGTCCAGCGGTTTTTCCAGCTCCACGTGCAGCCAGTTGCGCAGCTCGGGATCGCCGTCGATGCGGGTGAACTCGCCTTCGATCGCTTCGCGCTCGCGCGAATCGATGTGGCCGTCGGCCTTGGCTGCGGCGACCAGCGCCTTGAGAATGGCCTGACTGTGTTGCTCGGCCTGCGGCGGCGGCAGACGGTCTACCGTCTGCGGCTCGACCCCGGCTTCGCCCTGCTGGCGCTTGTAGTCGCCATAAGCCTTGTACGCCAGCACGCCGACCGCGGCGACGCCGCCGTACAGCGCGATCTTGCCAGCATGCTTGCGCAGCTTCTTGTTGCCCAGCAACAGCCCCAAGGCGCCGCCGGTGAGCGCGCCCTTGCCGAAATCGGCGTTTAGCAGCCCGCGCTTTTCCTCTTTGCGCTCCTCGTAGCGCGCCGGCGGTTTGCCGCCGCCGAGCAGGCCGTCCAGGCCTCCGCCGCCGAGGGTGCTCTGGGCGGTTTTCAGCAACTGGTCGAGAAAGCCTTGGGTCTTCATGCGCGGCGCTCCATGGAATGGGGTCGTGAATTACCCACCTGTGGGCGCGCGGCGCGGCTTCAAGCGGTGCGGCGCGGACGCGGCGACGGCGTAAAGGCCGGGTTTAGCCGGCGGCGGCCGGCTCAACCGCGCTGCTGCACCGCCAGACGCAAGCCCAGGGCGATGAACACGCTGCCGGTGACGCGCTGCATCCAGCGGCCGCCGCCTTGCTTGAAGCGCCGGCCGATCCGCCCGGCCACGAAGGTCAGCAGCATGCTGTGGGTCAGGCCGATGCTCGCCAGCAACGCGCCCAGCACCAGGAACTGCAGCCAGACCATGCCGCGTTCGGGATGGACGAATTGCGGCAGGAACGCCAGGAAGAACAACGCGACCTTCGGGTTAAGCACGCCGGTGACGACCGAGCGCAGATAGACCTCGCGCGCGCTGCTGTGTACGCGCGCAGGCGGCGCGTCGCTGGTGGCCGTTTGCTCCGCGGCCTCGGGCGCTGGCGCGCTGCGCCAGGCCTTGATGCCGAGCCAGATCAGATACGCCGCGCCCGCGTACTTGATCAATTCGAACGCCAGCGCCGAAGTCGCCAACAACGCCGACAGGCCCAGGCCCGCGGCCAGGGCGTGGATCAAGGTCGCCGTCTCCAGACCGAACGCGGCCTGGATCCCGCGCAGGGTGCCGCCGGTGGCGCTCTGGGTCAGGATCCAGGCCGTGCCCGGGCCGGGAATCAGCACCAGCAATGCGGCGGCGGCGAGATAGGTGGCGAGGGTGGCGAAATCGAACATGGCGGCAGCGATCGATGGAATGACCGCCAGTCTGCGCTGTTTGCGTCCGCGCCGCCAAGCCGCGGCAGCGGATTCGAGCGGAATATTGCGTTCCAATGCACGCGAGGCGTCGCTGAGCCTTAGTCGGGCTTGGGCGAATCTGTGCGCAGCTTATCGATGGCCGCGACGAACGCGTCGGTGCCCGGCCATTGGCCGATCCGGCCGAGTTTCTTGCCGCCGCGGAACACCAGAAACGCGGGTATACCGTGCAGGCCGAAGCGAGTGGCCATGGCCGGATCTTCGTAGACGTTGTCGTGCAGCCAGTCCACGTCCGGCCACTGGAAGCGCTCTTGCGCCAGCAGCATCTGGCCCTTGGCGATATCGCAGTTCGGGCAGTCCTTGCCCCACAGGAACAGGATCCGCAGGCGGCCGTCGTCGGGCAGGAATTCGCCCAGCCGCGCCTCGCGCACCAACTGCATCGGGAATTGCCAGAAAAACCGCGGGTGGGTGGTCTCGCTCACCCGGGCATCGTACTCCCGCCCGCGGCCGGGTGGGGCGCGGGCGGCTCGCTACTGCGCCACCAACTGCACCCCGTTCTTGCGGAACGCCGCCAGCGCCTTGTCGTAGACATCGGAAATGACGTTGTGCTGGCCGTTCTCCGGATCGCTGATCCAGAAATGGCCGTCGAGCTGAATGCCCTTGTCGTTGACGCCGGTGATGTACATATGCGGCGGCGGTTGCTGCAACACCCGCTGGTGCGCGGCCATGGCCTCGACGAACAGGCGCCGGGCCAGATCCAGGTCGGCGTCGCCCTTGACCAGAATCCCGCAGACCAGGCGCAGGTTCCGGTCCGACCAGGATTGGTTGACGATCACGTTGCTGGTCAGGCTGTCGTTGGGAACGATCGCTTCCACGCCGTCGCGGGTGCGGATCATGGTGTAGCGCACGGTCATCCGGGTGACCCGGCCGGTGATGGAGTTGGTGACGATGTTGTCGCCGACCCGCACCGATTGTTCGAACAGCACGATCAAACCGCTGATGTAGCTGGCGGCCAGTTTCTGCAGACCCAGGCCCAGGCCGATACCGAGCGCGCCGCTGAACGCGGCCAGCGCGGTGAGGTTGATGCCGCTGATCGAGAAGATCGTCGCGGTGGCGACGATCCACACCCCGACGCTGAAAATCCGCGACAGCGCCAGCACGAAGTTGGGCTGCAAGGTGCGGCTGCGGCGCAGCAGATTGGTCACCGCCTTGTCGCCCCACAGCGCGATGATCGCGATCACCACGCCCATCACCAGGCCGCGCAGCACGCCTTCGCTGGACAGGGCGATGCCGCCGAACTCGAACTTGGCCGAGTACAACTGCGCGATCAGCTTGCTGCGGTCCTTGAACACCGCGAACACGATCGCCAGCCACGACACCACCGTGACCACGCGCAGCATGATCCGCAGCAGCATGGTCGGCCGGAACAGCAGTTCCACCACCGCGCCGAGCAGGCGGATGATCACGAAGAAGACCAGCAAGGTGCTGGTCAATCCGATCAGCGGATTGGCCAGCGGCCCGCCGAACAGGCTCAGCGCGCCCAGGGTCACCAGCATCGCCACCGGCGTGCACAGGTACTCGACCAGGATCGACAGATTCGGCCGATGGTGGCCGAGCTTGAGCTTGAGTTTGCGGGTCAGCAGCACGCCGACCGCGAGCGCCGCGGCCAGCGCCAGCAGCGTCACGATCAGGTCGGTGGGATTGGCGACCACGTCCAGGGCATCGGACACGATCTCGGACAGTTCGGGGTCGTGTTCGAGCTGGGCGGGGGGGGCAGCGGCCATATCGGGTCGGTTGGGTTCGCGGGTCAGTGAGGAGGTTCGACCAAGGCGCGGTCGCGCCGGCATTGGCTCAAGGGCTTGCCCGAGGAGGAGACGATGCGCTGGATCTGCATCGATTCGCGATCGGTGGTCACCTTCATGCAGGCGCAGCCATGGCCGTAGCTGCTGCTCTGGCCGTAACGCACCCATTGCTTCTCGGCGATCGGCGGCGGCCAGTTGCCGTTGGCCTGGTGGCCGCCCTGCACCGAGATCGTCCATTCGCCGTCGCGGTCGATCAGCCAGGCGTTGGCGGGCGAGGGGTTGACGTACCAACCGCAGCGGTTCTCGATGGCGTTCTTGGCCGCAGCGGCCGGCGCGGCGCTTTTCTTCGCAGCATCGGTGGCCGCCACGCCGATCGCTGGCGCAATCGCGGTCAGCAGCATCGCCGCGGCGAACAGCCATCGGGGCCGGGCAGGCGTGGCAACGGGTTTGAATCGGTCGAGCGTCGGCATCGTGATCGTCCTGGGGCGATGTCCATCGTCAAAAAACGCGAGATCGCGCGGGTTGTGAGCGCGGCAAGCGAGCGGGTGCGGCTGTCCCGATCGATTATCGCCCTCGTGGGTGTTCACTGCGCGACACCCGCGGCGAGCACCTGGCGGAATTCGAGCAGACGCGCCGCGGGGTGGGCGTGAAGCCAATCGTCCAGCATCGCTTGGGCGCCGGCCTGGTCGAGCGCGGCCAGCCCGACCCAGCGCGCGCCGGCGTTGTCGTTGGCCGGTTCCAGCGGCGGGTGGTCGTGGTCGGCGTCGGGATCGCCGAGCGAGCAGGCCTGGCACAGGTGGCGCACGCTGTGGGTCCAGTCCTCGACCTGACCGTCGTCCAGGTGCGCGCGTTCGGCCAGCGCATCCAGGCTTGCGGGGTCGGGCGTTTCGATCCAGGCCTCGAAGGTGGCATAAGGCGAGGCCTGCCATAGCTCAAGTTGATCGAATACCGCGTACTCGCGTTCGCCGACGCGGCGGGTGCCGTTGGGCGAGCCGTCGTTGAGGACGATGTCGGCGTATCGATGGCCGCTCTCAGGCAAGGGCACGTTGCGGATACGCGCGCGGGCCGGGTCGAGCCGGTCGCACCAGACCACTTCGCCGCGCCCGTGCGGGTCCAGCCGTATCGGGGCCATGCCGCAGTCGATTTGCGGCGCGCCTTCGCCGGCTTCCACTTCCAGGCCATAGCGCCGCCACGCTTCGCGCGCGCTGCGCCAATCGTGCAGCGCGGTCGCGGCGATGCCCAGATTCCACACCGCGCCTTCGTGCGCACCGCGACGGTCGAGCGCGGCGCGATTGGCTTGCATCGCCTGCGGCCATTCGCCGCGATGTTTGTGGATCAGGCCGATGCCGAACCAAGGCGGTGCCCAACCCGGATCGGCGCGACTGCTGCGTTGATACCAGCGCAGCGCTTGTTCGTCGTCGCCGCGATGTTGACAACGCTCGGCCCAGGCCAGCAAGGCGCGGGCGGACAAGCGCCCGCGCGCGTTCGGATCGGTAGACGCCATGCCGCGGCTCTGTGTGGAAACCGCTGCACAGTATCAGTCTTCCTCATGCCTGGGCTTGTAGGCCTCCACCAGTTTCTGTTGAACGTTGCCGGGCACCGGTTCGTAATGGCTGAAATCCAGCGAATACCGGCCGCGTCCGGCGGTCACCGATTTCAACTCCGCCGCATAACCCTCCAACTCCGACAGCGGCACCTGCGCACGCACCACGATCTCGCCGCCGCGTACGCTGTCGGTACCGCTGATCCGCGCGCGCTTGCTGGCCAGCCCGCCGCTGATGTCGCCCATGTGCTGCTCCGGCGCGTTGACCTCCAACTCGACGATGGGTTCGAGCACCTGCGGCCGCGCCTTGCCGATCGCATCCAGGAACGCCTTCTTGCCGGCGGCGACGAAGGCGACTTCCTTGCTGTCCACGCTGTGGTATTTGCCGTCGTAGACGATCACCCGCACGTCCTGGATCGGATAACCGGCGACCGCGCCGTCGTGCAGCACCTGGCGCACGCCTTTCTCCACCGCCGGCAGGAATTGCCCCGGGATCGTCCCGCCCTTGACCTCATCGACGAACTCGAACCCGCCGCCGCGCGGCAACGGTTCCACCCGCAGAAACACTTCGCCGAACTGGCCCGCGCCGCCGGTCTGCTTCTTGTGGCGGTGATGGCCTTCGGCCTTGCTGGCCACGGTTTCGCGGTAGGCGATGCGCGGCGGACGCGATTTCACCTCGACCCCGTACTTGTCCTTGAGCCGGTCGATGTTGATGCGCAGGTGCAGATCCGACAGGCCGCGGATCACCGTTTCGTTGGTTTCGGTCTCGTGTTCGACCTGGAAACACGGGTCTTCTTCCGACAGCTTGTGCAGGGCGGTGGAGAGTTTCTGCTCCTGGCCCTTGCTCGCCGCTTCCACCGCCAGACCGAACATCGGCCGCGGGAAATTCAGCGGCGCCAGATGGATATGGTCCTCGTCGTGGCTGTCGTGCAGCACCGCATCGAAATGCAGATCCTCGACCTTGGCCACCGCGGCGATGTCGCCGGGAATCGCCTGATCGATCTCGACATGGTCCTTGCCCTTGAGCTTGAACAAGTGCCCGACCTTGAACGGCTTCTTGCCGTCGTCGACGAACAATTGGGTGTCTTTCTTGACCGTGCCCTGATACACCCGGAACACCCCGAGTTTGCCGACGAAAGGATCGTTGACGATCTTGAACACGTCGGCGATCACATGCGCGGCGGCATTGGGCACCGCCAGGATCGGCTGCGCGTCTTCGCCCACGCCCTTGTGGAACGGCGGCGCGTTGGCTTCGCCCGGGTGCGGGAACAAACGCTCGGCCGCGTCGAGCAATTCCTTGATGCCCACGCCGCTGCGCGCCGAGCAGAACAGCACCGGCACCAGATGGCCCTCGCGCAGGCATTGCTCGAATGCGTCGTGCAGTTCCTCGCCCGACAGGCCGCCTTCGCCGAGATCCAGGTAATGCTCCATCACCGTCTCGTTGATCTCCACCACCTGGTCGATGATCTTCTGATGCCAGTCGCCGACCGCGCCCAGATCGCTGTCGCCCTGCGCGCTCGCGAAGCAATCGGCGACGCGCGCGCCGCGGTCGGCGGGCAGGTTCAGCGGCAGGCATTCGGGGCCGAAGGTCTCGCGGATGCTGTCGAGCACGCGCGCCGCGTCGGCGCCTTCGTGATCGATCTTGTTGACCACGATCGCCCGGCACAGGCCGCGCGCCTTGGCGTGTTCCATCATCCGGCGGGTGCCGTATTCCACGCCGCTGTCGGCGTCGACCACGATCGCCACGGTTTCCACCGCCGCCAGCGCCGACAGGGTGGGGCCGCGGAAATCGGGATAGCCGGGGGTGTCGATCAGATTGACGTGGATGCCGGAATGGTCGGTGCTGGCGATCGCGCAATCCAGCGAATGCCCGCGTTGTTTCTCGATCGGATCGAAATCGGACACCGTGGTGCCGCGTTCGATGCTGCCTGCCGTCTGGACTGCGCCGCCGGCCTGCAGCAGGGCTTCGAAGAGCGTGGTTTTGCCGGCGCCGGGGTGGCCTGCCAAGGCCACGTTGCGGATCGATTCTGTGCTGTAGGACATGAGCGGACTTCTCCCTATGCGTAAGGGTGGGAAGGCCGTCATGGCTGTCCGCGCTGCGCGCCCGAGCGTGGCGCTCGGCGGGCGGTCATGGCGGGCCGGCGGGGCGCCGGGACCACAGACTCCCGCAGCGGGCGGTGGGGGTCAAGTGCGAGCGCCGGAGCGTGTACTGGGTCGCGGTTCTGGTGTTGCGTTGCGGCATGGAGGAGCGAGGAGTGAGCGGGGAGGAGTGAGGAGTGAGCAAGGGCAATAGCGGCCTTTGCTCACTCCTCACTCCTCTGCGCTCACTCCTCTGCTTTAACGTTTCAGCCGCTACGCTACCGCCCTCACCCTCACACACGGAGCGCATCATGGGAATCTCGCGTCACGCCACCGCACACTGGGAAGGCGATCTCAAGAGCGGGCGCGGCCAGCTCAGCACGCCGCAGAGCGGCCTGCTCGACAACACCCGCTACGGTTTCAACAGCCGTTTCGGCGATGAGAAGGGCACCAACCCGGAAGAACTGATCGCTGCCGCCCACGCCGGCTGTTTCACCATGGCCTTGTCGGCCAAGTTGACCGAAGCCGGGCATCCGCCGGCCAAGCTCGACACCCGCGCCGAGGTCGACCTGTCGATGGAAGGCGGCCCGACGCTGTCGCAGATCCGGCTCAAGCTGACCGCCGACGTGCCGGGCATCGACGCGGCCAAGTTCCAGGCCATCGCCGAAGACGCCAAGGCCAACTGCCCGGTGTCCAAAGCGCTCAGCGCGGTGCCGATGACCCTGGAAGCGAAGCTGGTCTGAGTCCAAGCCCGCTATTGTTGTGGGGCCGGACGCGCCGCCGCTGAGACGGCGGCCGTCCGCGTGGTTGCCGGCGCTTGTCGGGCCAGTCGGATACGGGAGCGGACATGAGTGCGGGCGATACCCAGGATGCCGAAGCGGTGCTCGGCGAGTTCTTCGCGCAAATGCATGCGTGGGAAGTGGCCGCGCACGAACTGGCCGAGCGCGGGAACGGCGGGCTGGAGCAGAATCTGGAACGGATCAGGCAACCGCTGGTGCTCATCTACGAGCGCTTTCTGACCCCGAAGGAACGCAAGACCGGCCGCTTGGCCGGGCCGGATGTCGGCTGGCCTCCCGAGTACGATCCGGCTCAAGAACCCATCGTCGATTCCCGGCGCAGCGGCGCCAAGGCGGTGTTCGAAACCCGTTGGACCCATCCGACGGTGGCCGATTTTTCCCAGCGCAAAAAATACTATCTGCTGGAGAAGGGCGGGCAATGGCGGATCGACAAGAAAGAAGTGTTCGACACGATCAAGGACAAATGGGTGGCGCGGGTGTTTTGACACCGCGGCGCTCGCCTCCCTTCTCCCGCTCGCGGGAGAAGGTGCCCGACAGGGCGGATGAGGGCGCGCGACTCGCGGCAGCCTGCGCTGGCCCCGGGCTTGCCCTCACCCCAACCCCTCTCCCGCAAGCGGGAGAGGGGCTCCGATTGCTCCCTTCTCCCGCTTGCGGGAGAAGGTGCCCGAAGGGCGGATGAGGGCGCACGAGGATGGCGCTGCATCGCACTGCCACCCACCACGCCTTGCTGATCCACGGCGCCGGCGCCGGCGGCTGGGAATGGAACCTCTGGCGCGAGGCGCTGCAAGCGCGCGGCATCGCCGCGCATGCGCCGGATCTGCAACCGGCCGCGCAAGGCCTGGCCGCGACCACGCTGGACGATTACCGCCAACAAATGCGCACGGCGTTGAGCGCGCTGCCGCATCCGCGCGCGGCGATCGGCGCCAGCCTCGGCGGCTTGCTGGCCTGGCTCTGCGGCGATCTCGCCGACGCGCTGATCCTGATCAATCCGCTGCCGCCCAAGCCCTGGACCGCGCCGCCCTCGGCCGCCGAGCGCACTTGGCCCGACGTGGTGCCCTGGCGGCGCGAAGCGCGCCTGACCTCGACCCGCCGGGCGATGCCCGATGCCGACGAAGCGGCCACGCTGTACGCGCTGCGGCGCTGGCGCGACGAATCCGGTGCGGTGCTGCGTCAGGCGCTGGCCGGGGTCCAGGCGCCGACGCCGGCCTGTCCGATCCTGTGCATCGCCTCGCGCGAGGACCGCGACGTGGAAGCGCAACACACCGCCCGGTTCGCCGCGGCGATCGGCGCCAGTCTGATCGTCGGCCCCGGCAGCCACGTCGGACCCTTGCTGGGCCGCGACGCGGCGCGGCTGGCCGGGCAGGCCGCCGATTGGCTGTCGGCGAGGTAAACGCCGCACCCCCGCGGGTCATCGCCCGGGCCGCATTCAGCCCGGGTTGACCGGTTCGGCCCGACGATCCACAACGCGCCATCCCGGCGCCCGGAGTCCATCCATGAACCGCTCGCTCGTCACCGCCCTGGGCCTGGCGCTGGCCGCCGTCACCGGCATCGCTTCGGCGCAGTCCTACGGCTACCCGCAGAACACCAGCAACGCCAGCTACAGCTCGCAGATCGATTTCGCCCGGGTGATCCGGGTCGATCCGGTGTTCGAAAGCTACAGCTCGCAGCCGGTCAGCAGCGGCCCGCGCTGCTATGAGCGTCCGGCCTATGTGCAGGGCGACAGCTACTACGGCGACGGTTACGGCAACGGCGACAGCTATTACGACCCTTACGGCAGCGAGCGCCGCAGCGTCGGCACCGAAGGCGGCCGCACCGCCGCGACCGTGGTCGGCGGCATCGTCGGCGCGGTGCTCGGCAGCAAGGTCGGCGGCGGCAGCGCCCGCTATGCGACCTCGGCGATCGGCTCGATGGTCGGCGGCATGGCCGGCCGCAGCATCTACGAGCAGAACAAGCGCAGCCAGCAGCCGCGCACCGGCACGGTCCGGGTCTGCGATCCGGTCCAGAACGGCAACTACTATTCCAGCGGCGGCGAGCGCGCGGTCAGCGCGTACGACGTCACCTACGAATACGCCGGCAAGACCTACCGCACCCGCACCGACCACAACCCCGGCGACCGCATCCGCGTGCGCGTGGACGTGCGTCCGGACTGACGGCAGCATTGCGGGACGGCGCGTCCGTCCCGCGGCCGTATCGGCGCAATGGCGAGGCAAGGAACGGTGCCTCGCCTGAGCCGGTGAACGCCGGGGCCGCAAGGCTCCGGCGTTTTCGTTTGCGCCGCGCGCTTCACGTCGCGGCAACGGCGTTGCGCCTAGACCATGGTCGTAACGCATCCGTTGCCGGCGTGGTCTAGCCTGCGGGCGGGTGTCCCAGGCCGAGACCGCCGTATGCGCTATCAGGATTTCCACCGCCGCTCGATCGAGCACCCCGAAGCGTTCTGGGCCGAGCAGGCGCAAGCGATCCACTGGCACGTGCCGCCGCAAACCATCCTGGATTATTCCAACCCGCCGTTCCGGCAATGGTTCGCCGGCGGACAAACCAATCTTTGCTACAACGCGATCGACCGTCACCTCGACGAACGCGGCGATCAACTCGCCCTGGTCGCGATTTCCAGCGAAACCAACCAGACCCGCGAGCTGAGCTATCGCCAGTTGCATCGCGAAGTGAACGCCTTCGCCGCGGTGCTGAAATCGCTCGACGTCGGCCGCGGCGACCGGGTGGTGATCTACATGCCGAACATGGCCGAGGCGGTGTTCGCGATGCTGGCCTGCGCGCGCATCGGCGCGGTCCACTCGGTGGTGTTCGGCGGTTTCGCCGCGCACAACCTGGCCCTGCGCATCGACGACGCCGCGCCCAAGCTGCTGATCTGCGCCGACGCAGGCATGCGCGGCGGCAAGGTGATCCCGTACAAGCCGCTGGTCGACGAAGCCTGTGCGCAGGCGCAGTCGCCTCCGCCGCACGTGCTGATCGTCGGTCGCGGCCTCGATCCCGATCACTGCGTGGTCGCCGGCCGCGATCTCGATTACGCCGCGCTGCGCGCGCAGCACGACGGCGCCGAAGTCGAAGTGCAATGGCTGGAGTCCAACGAACCCAGCTATCTGCTCTACACCTCCGGCACCACCGGCAAGCCCAAGGGCGTGCAGCGCGACGTCGGCGGCTACGCGGTCGCGCTGGCCTTGTCGATGTGGTCGATCTACGACATCCGCGCCGGCCAGACCATGTTTTCCACCTCCGACGTCGGCTGGGCGGTCGGCCATTCCTACAACGTCTACGGGCCGCTGATCGCCGGCGCCACCTCGGTGTTGTACGAAGGCCTGCCGACGAATCCCGATCCGGGCATCTGGTGGCGCATCTGCGAGCAATACCACGTGCGCACCATGTTCTCCTCGCCGACCGGCATCCGCGTGCTCAAGAAGCAGGATCCGGCCTGGTTGAAGAAACACGACCTGTCGCAACTGCAGTGGCTGTTTTTGGCGGGCGAACCGCTGGATGAGCCGACCGCGCACTGGATCACCGACGGCATCGGCAAAACCATCATCGACAACTACTGGCAGACCGAAACCGGCTGGCCGGTGCTGTCGCTGATGCCGGGACTGGATTTGCAGCCGGTGAAATTCGGCTCGCCCGGCTTGCCCACGCCGGGCTACCACCTGCGGGTGATCGACGAAGCCAGCGGCCGCGACGTAGGCCCCAACGAGAAGGGCGTGCTGGTGATCGTGCCGCCGCTGCCGCCGGGCTGCATGACCACGGTGTGGAACGACGACGCGCGTTTCCTGTCGAGCTACTTCGGCCATTTCAAGGAACTGCTGTACAGCTCGCTGGACTGGGCGATCCGCGACGACGACGGCTACACCTTCATCCTCGGCCGCACCGACGATGTCATCAACGTCGCCGGCCACCGCCTGGGCACGCGCGAGATCGAGGAATCCGTCGCCAGTTACACCAGCGTCGCCGAGGCGGCGGTGATCGGCGTGCACGATGAGCTCAAGGGCCAGGTGCCGGTGGTGTTCGCCACGCTCAAGCCCAGCGGCGAGCAGGACGCGGCAGTGGCCGCGGCGGGCATGCGCGAATGCGTGGTCCGGCAATTGGGCGCGGTGGCGCGTCCGGCGCGGGTGTATGTGGTCAACGCGTTGCCGAAGACCCGTTCGGGCAAACTGCTGCGGCGCTCGATCCAGGCCCTGGCCGAAAGCCGCGATCCCGGCGATCTGTCCACCCTGGACGATCCCGGCGCATTGGACGAAGTTCGGCGCGCGTTGGAGCGCGGCGCCGACGCCGGCGGCTGACTCACGCTTAATCACCGAGTGTGCGCTTTGACGTCTTTTTCCGGTTACCGCGTTAGCATCGTCGCACTGGGGCGGGTAACCGCGCCCGATCCGATCCGAGATCGCACCCGAGAGGCGAACGCGCAATGCAACATCCCGAAGCCGAATCAGGCGCGGCGCAAGACCGCGCACCGGGCTGGGACGCCATCAACCACGCGCTGAACCGCATCTACCCGCGGCAGGCGCCCAAGCACTACGGCACCTTGATCGGCTTCGCCCTGGGCGGCGCCGATCCGCTGCCGGGCATCAGCGCCTACAAGCGCATCACCCCGGTGCCGCACTGGCACTTCGTCACCTACGGTTTCAGCGAGCTGTACGAGAAAGAATCCGACGACCCGCAGGTCAGCGGCTACGGCTTCGAACTGACCTTCCGTCTGGCCGATCCCGACGACAGCGAAGAACCGCCGACCTGGGCGCTGAACTTCCTGCAGAACCTGGCGCGCTACGTGTTCGAAAGCGGCCACCCGTTCCATGCCGGGCATTACCTCAACGCCAACGGGCCGATCGCCGCCGACAGCGACAGCGCGATCCGCTCGGTCGCCTTCGTGCTGGATCCGGAACTGCCGCCGATCGACACCGAGAACGGACGGGTCGAGTTCCTGCAGATGGTCGGTCTGACCAACGAGGAAGAGTTCGCGCTCAAGCGCTGGTCCACCCTGAAAGTGTTGGACGTGTTCCAAGACTATCTGCCGCTGTGGACCACCGACCTGGAGCGCGGCTCGCTGCTGGCCGATTCGGACATCGCCGCGCGCCTGGCCGAGGGTTCGGCGCGCGACGGTTCCTCGGTCGGCATGATCTACACCGATCAGCTGGCGTGGGAGCAACACAAGCGCTTGTTGCGCGCGCCGATCACCGAGGTGTCGATCGGCGCGCGTCAGATCGGCGAACTGCTGGCGCTGCTGCCGCTGCGGCTGCCGTTCGGCCATGCCTTCAATGTGGTCGGGCCCGATGCGCGGGTCACCTTCGAAGCCGGTACGCACAACAGCGCCGAACCGGTCGACGGCGGCTTGCGTGTGCGTCTGGACGATCGCGCCCTGCGCAGCATGATCTCGCGCCTGCGCGCGCAGGAAGGCGTGTACGAGGTCGAGGGTTTCCCGACCCTGCGGATGCAAGTGCGCAAGACCGAGATCCGCGCGCAGGACGGCAGCGTGGAGCGGGTGATCGGCTGAACCGGGCGGGGCGTCCACCGCCCCGGGCTCGCGCACACCGCGCGCCGCTGCTGCCTGCGCCGAGGCGGCTAGGGCAGCGGCCGACGCCGCGGACAGCGATCCGGGTCGCGTTGAACTCGCGGATTTTGCTGGACTTTGCGCATTCAGGCACTTGCGCCCGCGGCCGCGCGCGCCTAGGCCGAAACCGCCGTCATCGGCCGGTCCGCCGCGCGGGTTAAAATGTCCGGATCGCCCCGACCGGGCCACCCGGAGCTCCTCGATGTCCCTTACCTCCGCTGGCGCGAAGTTCCGCGCCGCGCTCAAAGAAGAATCGCCGTTGCAGGTCATCGGCGCGATCAACGCCAACCACGCGCTGCTGGCCAAGCGCGCCGGTTATCGCGCGATCTACCTGTCCGGCGGCGGCGTCGCCGCCGGTTCGCTGGGCTTGCCGGATCTGGGCATCAACACGCTGGAAGACGTGCTGATCGACGTGCGCCGCATCACCGACGTGTGCGATCTGCCGTTGCTGGTCGACATCGACACCGGTTTCGGCCCGAGCGCGTTCAACATCGAGCGCACGGTCAAGTCGCTGATCAAGGCCGGCGCGGCCGCATGCCACATCGAAGACCAGGTCGGCGCCAAGCGCTGCGGCCATCGTCCGGGCAAGGAAATCGTTTCGGCCGGCGAAATGGCCGACCGGGTCAAGGCCGCGGCCGATGCCAAGACCGATCCGGACTTCTTCCTGATCGCGCGCACCGACGCGATCGCGGTCGACGGCGTCGACGCCGCGATCGAGCGCGCCATCGCCTGCGTCGAAGCCGGCGCCGACGGCATCTTCGCCGAAGCCGCTTACGACCTGCCGACCTACCGCCGCTTCGTCGACGCGGTGAAAGTGCCGGTGCTGGCCAACATCACCGAATTCGGCCAGACCCCGTTGTTCACCCGCGACGAACTGGCTTCGGCCGGCGTGGCGATCCAGTTGTTCCCGCTGTCGGCGTTCCGGGCGATGAACAAGGCCGCCGAGAACGTCTACCAGTCGATCCGTCGCGACGGGCATCAGAAGGGCGTGGTCGAGAGCATGCAGACGCGCGAGGAGTTGTACGACCGGATTGGGTATCACGCGTTTGAGGGGAAGCTCGACGCGTTGTTCGCTAAGAAGGGCGGTTGATGACTCCCTTCTCCCGCGCGGCGGGAGAAGGTGGCCCGGAGGGCCGGATGAGGGCGAGCGAGGCGACGTGCCAGCGAACAGCAAGCAGACGTCGCTCGTGTTCCAACATCGCCGCCCCGGCCCAAACGCATAGCGTTTGGGCGTTCGCGGACGCGCGAGCCGGTGGCTCGCAAGCCGCGTCCCCTCACCCCGCAAGCGGGAGAGGGAAAAAGGAATAGAAGACAATCTAAATAGAGGAAGGACCATGAGCGATACGCAACAGACCCTGCCGAAGCCGAAGAAATCCGTCGCCCTCAGCGGCACCGCCGCGGGCAACACCGCGCTGTGCACCGTCGGCCGCAGCGGCAACGATCTGCACTACCGCGGCTACGACATCCACGATCTGGCGACTAAGTCGACCTTCGAGGAAGTCTCGCACCTGCTGGTCCACGGCGTGCTGCCCACCGCCTCGCAACTGAAGGCCTACAAGACCAAGCTCAAGCGCCTGCGCGGCCTGCCGGCGATCGTCACCGACGCGCTGGAACTGGTGCCCGCCAACGCGCACCCGATGGACGTGCTGCGCACCGGCTGCTCGGTGCTGGGCACGGTGCTGCCCGAGCGCGAAGGCCATCCGGCCTCGGAAGCGCGCGACATCGCCGACCGCCTGATCGCCAGCTTCGGCTCGATGCTGCTGTACTGGTGGCACTTCACCCGCAACGGCCGCCGCATCGACTGCGAAACCGACGACGACTCGGTCGCCGCGCACTTCCTGCACCTGCTCCACGGCGAGCCGCCGAGCCAGCTGCTGGCCGACTCGCTGGACAAGTCGCTGATCCTGTACGCCGAGCACGAATTCAACGCGTCCACCTTCACCGCGCGCGTGATCGCCGGCACCGGTTCGGACCTGCACTCGTGCATCACCGGCGCGATCGGCGCGCTGCGCGGTCCCAAGCACGGCGGCGCCAACGAAGTCGCCATGGACATCATCTCGCGCTACAACAGCGCCGATGAGGCCGAGGCCGACATCCGCGCCCGGGTGGAGCGCAAGGAAATCGTGATCGGCTTCGGCCATCCGGTCTACACCACCGGCGACCCGCGCAACCCGATCATCAAGGAAATCTCGCGCGCGCTGTGCAAGGACGGCGGCAACCAGGTGCTCTTCGACGTCAGCGAACGCATCGAGACCTTGATGTGGGACAGCAAGAAGATGTTCCCGAATCTGGATTGGTACTCGGCGTCGGCCTACCACATGATGGGCATCCCCACGCCGATGTTCACCCCGCTGTTCGTGATCGCGCGCACCACCGGCTGGAGCGCGCACGTGATCGAGCAGCGCGAGGACGGCAAGATCATCCGCCCCAGCGCCAACTACACCGGCCCGGAAGATCGCCAGTACGTGCCAATCGAGCAGCGCTGATCGCGCCATGGCGGCATCGGTCCGCCGGCGCGGATAAACGCAAAACGCAAGCGAACGAGGCCAGACGCATGTCTGGCCTTTTTCGTTGCATCCGACGTTTGCGGGTTGACGTACGTCGGTGTACGACTATCGTCGAATACGACACAGAAACTTCGCGCTATCGAATGTCATAGTCCGGTGCCAGCCGGGAAGACGCGGTGCTGGCCGAGCGCGCGAGCACATCGCCGCAACGACGCGGCGCGCCGAGCGAGATCCGTCGTGGGACGGGATCGGATACGAGGGAAGACCATGCGCGACAGTGATGTTCCGGTAAAGACCAACGAAGGTCGCGATGAGATCCAACATCGCACGCGCAAGCTGCCGACGGTGCTGCGCTCGATCCTGCTGATCGTCGACGGCGACCGCAGCGCGCGCCATCTGCGCGACCTGATCGCCAGCCTGCACGGTCCGGCCGATGCCTTGGAACAACTGGAAACGATGGGTTTGATCGCCTCATCGGCGGCGGTGGCCGCGACCCAGGTCGCGCACGCGCCGACGCCGGCCGAAGCGTTCGCGGTGCCGGCGGCCGTCAACGGCGCCGCGGTTCCGGCCGATGCGGCGCAGCGTTATCAGACGCTGTACACCTTGATGAGCGAGACCGTGCGCGAGCATTTGGGGCTGCGCGGTTACTTCCTGCAGCTGAAGATCGAGCGTTGCGGCAACAGCGAAGAGCTGGCGGAGTTGCTACCGGACTTGAGCGCGGCGTTGGCGAAGGTGCGCAAGGACGACATCGCCGCGGAGATCGAGGCGCGGTTCGCTACCGGCACCTAATAAAGAAGCCCCCTTTGCAAAAGGGGGCTGGCGCTTGCGTTGCCGGATAGCCGATGCGGTCGCTGCGCCGGGGGATTTGCGGCAGGCGCGGTGATGTTGGGAGAAAGAGCGAATCCCCCCCCAGCCCCCCTTTTTCAAAGGGGGGAGTAGTACGTGGCGTTTTTGAAGGAGCGCGTTGTACGAAGGAGATCGAGGCGCGCTTCGCCGACGAAATCGAAATCCCTCTCGCGCACCTGACGCCCCCTTTGCAAAAGGGGGCTGGCGCTTGCGTTGCCGGATAACCGATGCGGTCGCTGCGCCGGGGGATTTGCGGCAGACGCGGTGATGTTGGGAGAAAGAGCAAATCCTCCCCAGCCCCCCTTTTTCAAAGGGGGGAGTAGTACGTGGCGTTTTTGAAGGAGCGCGTTGTACGAAGGAGATCGAGGCGGGCTTCGCCGACGAAATCGAAATCCCTCTCGCGCACCTGACGCCCCCTTTGCAAAAGGGGGCTGGCGCTTGCGTTACCGGATAACCGATGAGGTCGCTGCGCCGGGGGATTTGCGGCAGGCGCGGTGATGTTGGGAGAAAGAGCAAATCCCCCCAGCCCCCCTTTTTCAAAGGGGGGAGTAGTACGTGGCTTCTTCAGGCGGGCGCGTCGTACGAAGGCTGTCGCGCCTTCGCCGCCCGAATTACAGCAACCCTTCCGCCTTCAACGCCGCCTGCACGCCCGTATCGGCTTCCATGCGCTGCTTGAACGCAGCCAAATGCTGATAACCCGACAAATCGACCTTGACCGAATCGGCCCAACGCAAGGTGATGTACAGATACGGATCGGCGTAGCTGCGGAAACCGGCCAGCCACTGACGATCGGCCAAACGCTGATCCGCCGTCGCGTACAACGCGCGCACGCGTTCGCGCGCGAGTTGGCGCACCGTGTCGGCCTGCGCGGGATCGGGATGGTAGTTGCCCGGTCCGAAGATCGGCTTGAACGCCGGATGCAAATCCGAATTCACGAACGCCAGCCAACGCGCGGCTTCGGCGCGTTGTTGCGGGCTGCCGTCGCCGGCGAGTTGCGCTTGCGGGAAGTTGTCGGCGATGTAACCCATGATCGCCGCGTTCTGAGTCAACACGAACGCGCCGTCGACCACCGCCGGCACCGCGCCGGCCGGATTGATCGCCAGGAACGCCGGCGCCTTCATCGAGTCCTTGTCGAGCACTTCGACTTCGAACGCGCCGCCGGTCCACTGCAGGGCGATGTGGTCGGCGGTCGAACACGCGCCGGGCTTGCTGTAGAGCTTCATCCGTTTACCCCTCTCGATAAGAAAAACAGGTCGGCGACTATCACCGACCTGCTGGGTATCCTCAAGGAGTTGGCTGCAACGGAGCGTTACGAAAGACGGGATTGGATGTTGGGGGTTGGGGAACTGAGGAAACGAACTCGATCCGTTCTCTACCAGTTCCCTAATCCCTGATCCCGCTCTTGCTTAACCCCGCTCTTGCTCAACGCGCCGCGGCTTGAGCTTCTGCACCTTGTAGAAGGTGTGATCGCCGATGGTCGCGACCTGATACGCATTGCGCCACGACGGGCTGGCGATCGCGTGCGCGGCGAAGTGGCTCGCGCCCGGCACGATTTCCTTGCGCTGACCGGCCGGCAAGGCCCAGTTGCGCTCGGCCGCCAAGGCGACGTTGACCGACTCGGCCCAGGCCTCGGAGTTGCTCAGGCGCGTGCCCGGCGAGACCAGGGTCGGGGCGAACTGCTTGTTGGCGGTGACGACCTCGCAGACCGTATCGCCCCACAGGCCGCTGTCGCGACGGCGCAGGGCGACCTCGGCGACGGCTTGCTGGCCGCGCAGGGACTGGTCGCGGGCTTCCAGGTAAACGGTGGTGCTCAAACACAGCGAATCGGCGGTTTGCGGCGGCAGCACGGAGGCTAGCCACAGGATCCAAGCCAGTTTCATATGACTCCTTGCTCCGTTGCGTCGGCCGCACTGGATCGTCTGTCTCCGTAAACGGGAGAAAGGGACAGCGGTGAGGCGACATGGCGTACTGGGGAGGGCAGCGGCTCTAGCGGCGCGCTTTTGCCCCGTCACCGGAATCCGAGCCAAATGGGGCTACGGGGCGGTGGTGGGTGCCGCCTCTGCAGGGGGCGGCGGAAAAGTTGGCGCAAGGTAGCGACGGCTAACCAAACCGTGCCTGAACGCCTATCTTCAAGTTTCTAATTTAGTTGGAGTTTTTATTCTGAACAGGCGGTAGGTGCTTGGTTCTGAAAGGCTTTGTGCCGGCACAAAGCGTGCCGACCAGTCTCAGACTTGTGTGAGCGAGCATATTCAGCAAAGCCGCGGGGCGCCGTTTGGCGTCTCCGGGCGATCGTGGACTCGGTCTGACCTGGGATTTTGGGTCAACTGGGGTAGTAGAACCCCACCCGTAGGGGTAAGTCCCGGAGCACC
>NZ_JBAMDI010000055.1:0-67774 GCF_036961695.1 Pseudomonas sp. CGJS7
GCGCACGGTCATCGTGGCAACGGCCGGCTTGAGCAATTGGCCTCATAGAACTTCAACGCCGTCGGCATCAACGCCTGCAAGGTCTGAATGCGATTGGCCGGGTCCGGATGGGTCGAAGCGAATTCCGGCGGACGCTGGCCGCCGCCGAGCTGCGACATCCGCTCCCACAGCGGCACCGCCTGGCGCGGGTCGTAGCAGGCCGCCGCGGCCAGCATCAAGCCGACCTTGTCGGCCTGGGTCTCGTGGTTGCGGCCGTAAGGCAGCACCAAACCGTACTGAGCACCGGCGCCGAGCGCGCCCATGATCATCTGCTGTTGCTGCGGGTCCATCCCGCCCACCGCCACGCCGGCGGCCATCTGCCCCATCTGCACCAGCTTCTGCTGGGCCATGCGCTGGGAACCGTGGCGCAACAAGGCGTGGGCGATTTCGTGCCCCATCACCACCGCCAGCGCGTCGTCGTTCTGAGTCACCGGCAACAGCCCGGTGTAGACCGCCATCTTGCCGCCGGGCAGGCAGAACGCGTTGGCCTCCTGCGAGTTGATGACCGCCACGCTCCACTTGAAGCTCTTGTAGTCCTCCGGCGCGGCCTGGTTGTTCTGCTGCGCCAGCGCCTGGGTCACCTGCGGCACTTTGTTGATCAGGCGCTGGGCGATTTCGCTGACGTCCTGGCTTTGCGGCGAGTTCGACGGCAGCAGCGCGCGTTGTGCGTTGGCGTCGTTGAGCACCTGCACGAACGCTTGTTCGCCCAGTTGCACTTCTTCGTCGGCGCTGGCGCCGTAATGGGCCTTTTCGCCGGTGTAGGGATCGACCTTGGCGCCGCCGAACCACGACACCGCGGCGTAGATGCCGAACCCGAGCAGGATCAGCCAGCGCAGCCCGCCCAAACTGAAACCGCGCCGTCCGCCCTGCGCCTGGTTGCCGAGGGGATCGATCCTCATCTGCACACTCCCAAATCCTGCCCGCGAGCGTCGACCGCCCTGTTTCGCGCCGTAGCCGCCCGCGCTTGCGCGCATGCCGCCACGATCGCCCTGCTGCTTCTACCCAGCCTGCAACGCCCCATCATGGGCCGCCTCGGGCCGAACTCAAATATCCCGCACCACCCGGAAGCCCAGCCGCCCGTTGGTGGTGTCGGCGCTGGTGCCCTGCCGCCACGCCGCGCGCGTCTGCGCCGGCGAGCTCGACCACGAACCGCCGCGGAACACCCGCGTGCGGCAGCCAGGATTGAACCAGGCCGCGCCATCGCGCGGCGCGCGGCGGTAGTTGTCGTGCCAGCAATCGGCCACCCACTCGCTGACATTGCCGCCCATGTCGTGAAGACCGAATGCATTGGCCGCGTAACTGCCGACCGGCGCCGGTCCCCAGGCGCCGTCGCCGTAGCCTTCGAAGGCGTTGCGCCAACGCCGGCCGCTGGGCGACTGGTCCAGGCTGCCGGTCAGATTGCCGACCTTCGCAGGCGGCGCGCCGTCGCCCCAGGGATAGCGGCCCTGGCTGCCGGCGCGCGATGCGTATTCGTACTCGGCCTCGCTGGGCAGGCGGTAGCGCTGGCCGGTGATCGTCGACAGCCATTCCGCGTACGCCGAGGCGTCCTTGGCGCTGACGTGCACCACCGGCAGATTGTCGGCGGCCGGGCGGCCGGCGTAATCGGAGCGCCAATCGACCCCGCCGCGCCGCACCAGATTGCCGCTGCGCTCGTCGTAGGCGATGGAATAACCGCGCCGACTGGCGCGCGCGCGGTGCTTGGTGGCGCTCATGAAACGGGCGAACTCGCCGACGGTGATCTCGTAGCGCGACACCGCCAGCCCGCGCTCGAAACGGATGCTGCGCAGCGGCCGTTCGGCGTCGCTGGAACCGGCCTCGGCGACGTCGGCGCCCATCCGGAACGCGCCGTGCGGAATCACCACCATCTGCGGCCCGCGCCCGCCCAGGTTCATCGCGTCGGTGAACACCTGGCCGGGACGGAACAGGCCGTAATGGGTGGCCAGTTCGATCCGCTCGCGCAGTTCGATCGCGGCCGGGTCGCCGGCCGGGGCGATCCGCAACAACGTCGCCAGATGCCCGCGCGCCTCATCGATGCCGCGGAACTTGGGCAAGGCGGCGATACCCTGATCGCGCAGGCCGCCGATCCGCGCCTGACGCTGCGCCGCGATCCGCCCCTGCGCATCGGCGGCAGTCTCCATCTTCGGCCGCACCAGCGCGGCCTTCGCCAGCCAGCGCTCGGCGCCGGCGTAGTCGTCGCGGTCGGCGGCGACTTCCGCGCGTCGGATCAGCGCGCTCTCGGCCGCGGCGATGCCCTGGCGCGCGCGCACATCGCCCGGCCGCAGTTCCAGCGCCTCGGCGAACCGCGCCAGCGCGCCGTCGCGCCCGTCCTCGCCGATGCGGCCGGCGTTGAGGTCTTCTTCGCCCAGGCGGTCGGCTTCCTGGGCCTGGTCGGCGCGGTCCACCCGCTCCAGATACGCCTCGACCTTGCGATGCTCCGGCGCCACCGCGCGCGCCACCGCCGCGGCCTCGTGCGCGGCGCGCAGCGACAGCGGATCGGCGTCGATGCCCTTGAGCGCCGCGTCGCCCTCGGCCAACAGCAGCGCGACGGCGCGGTCCAGGCCGGAGGCGACGGCGCGGTCGTTGGGCGCGAAATCGCGCAGGGCCAGATAGATCGGAATCGCCGAATCGGCGTTCGCGTACAGATCGCCGGCCTTGAGCGCCTCGGCGGCGCGCTTGCGCAGGGCCGCCGCGTTGTCCTCGCTCACCGCCACCGCCGGCGCGCGCCACGGCGGCACCGGCGAGACCGCCTGATCGGCGCTGACGGTCACGATCGGCTTGCGCGCGGCCGCGTCCTGCTGAGCGCCTTTGCCGGCGCGGTCGCCGCAACCGGCCAACAGCCCCAGGGCCACGATGCTGGTCCACATCAGTGCGCGCAAACGGCGACCTCTCCCGGATGGTGTGAGCGACGGGGCAGCATATCGCTTTGGGCGTTAACGCCGGGAATCGGCAAAAGCCCAAGGCGCGTAGCGACAGCCGAACGCCCCAGTTCCCTATTCCCCAATCCCTATCCCCCGCTCCTTTAAGCTATTGTCGCCCGCCCGGCCCTCAATCGGCCCGCAACCCGAATACACCGAAACATGCCCGCCTGGATCGATACCCCCGCCGCGCTGCTGGCGCACTTCGAGGTCAAACCCGCACGCATCGGGCTGGACACCGAGTTCATCCGCGAACGCACCTACTGGCCGCAACTGGCCCTGGTGCAGATCGCCATCGAGCGCGCAGGCGAGGATGAGCCGACGATTCTGCTGGTCGACCCGCTGCGCCCCGGCATCGCCGCCGCGCTCGCGCCGATCCTGGCCGACACCGCGATCCTCAAAGTGGTGCACAGCCCGAGCGAGGATCTGGTCGCGTTCAAGCACGCCTGCGGCCTGGTGCCCAAGCCGCTGTTCGATACCCAGCAGGCCGCGGCCCTGGCCGGCATCGGCAGCGGCCTGGGTTATCAGAAACTGGTCGAGCAACTGACCGGCGTGACCCTGGCCAAGGGCGAAACCCGCTCGGACTGGATGCGCCGCCCGCTGTCGCCGTCGCAACTGGAATACGCCGCCGACGACGTCCGCCACCTGTTCGCGATGCACGACGCGCTGACCGGCCTGCTCGAGCAACTCGGCCGCCGCCAATGGCTCGACGAAGACGCCGCGCGCACCGTGATCAACGCCGAAAACGAAGGCCCGGAGCGCTGGCCGCATTTGTCCATGCGCAGCGCCCAATTCCTCGACCTGCCCGCGCAGCGCCGGCTGGTGCGCCTGCTGCGCTGGCGCGACGCGTATGCGCGCGACAGCGACAAACCGCGCAGCTGGATCCTGGATAACGAGCTGGCCGTGGCCCTGGCCCGGCAAGCGCCGGCCGACCGCGAGGCACTGCAACGCCAGCTCGACGCCCACCCCAAAGCGCCGCGCAAACTCTCCGAACCGCTGTGGAACGCGCTGAGCACGCCGCTGGCCGACGAAGACCAGACCCCCGACGCCGGCATCGCCGAGACCCGCGACAAACAGCGCCTGCGCCAACTGCAGGACGCCGTCGCCGGCCGCAGCGCCGCACTCGGCCTGCCCGACGGCGTACTCGCCTCGCGCCGTTGGCTGGAAGCCCTGCTCGACCACGGCGAATGGCCCGACGCCCTGTCCGGCTGGCGCCGCGAAGCGCTGGAACCGGCCCTGGGGCCGTTGCTGGCCGCCCCGGGGCGCTGAGCGGCCCGCCCGAAAACAGCGATTTCGCGAGGCTTTGCGCAGATTTGGCGGCAGGACTAGCGCCGGCGATTGCGGCCCGCTAAACTTGCCGCGTCCAGATGTGGGGCCATAGCTCAGCTGGGAGAGCGCGTCGTTCGCAATGACGAGGTCGGGAGTTCGATCCTCCCTGGCTCCACCACTCTTAAAGAAACCAACGGGATTTTCTCGTTGGTTTTTTTATGTCCGATGCTTTTTCGGCATGACGCCGATCGCGCCTGCGAGTCAGGCCGCCGCCAAACTCGCAAACGCCCGCGCCACCGCCTCCGCCCCCGGATCGATCGCTCCACTGAGCGCATGCTCAGGCACATAAGACGCCCGCCCCGCCCCCGCGCGGGTCATGCTCGCGGTGCGATCGGCCCCGAGCCGTGCAGCGCGCGCCGACGCGGCGAGGCCTTCGCCAAGCACATCGACGGCCGGAATCAACGCATCGAGCATGGTTCGGTCGCCGCTGCGGGCGCCGCCGTAGTGCTGCATGCGCACGATGCCTTCGTTCAAGGCTTGCTGCCAATCGCGTCCGGCGGTGAGTGCGGTGCCGGTGGCGGTGAACAGGATCGACAGCAGCACGCCGCTGGAGCCGCCCATCGCGTGGGCGAGCAATGCGCCGAGTTCGTCGCACAGCCGCGCCGGTTCGCCGGTGCTCAGCGATTGGCGCTGCAGTTTCTCCAGCACCGCGCGGGCACCGGCGGCGAAGGTGCTGCCGGCGTCGCCGTCGCCGATGCGTGCGTCGAGTTCGTCTAGGGTTTTTTCGGAGTCGAGCAACACGTGCATCAGGCGTTCGATCGCCGCGGCATTGGCGGCGTCTTGCGCGCCGACCGGGCGGTCGACGGCGCTGGCGTTCATCGCCAGGATGCCGGGCGCGCGCGGTACGTACACGCCGGGCCAGGCCAGCGGTTCGACCGGCATCGACAATGCGCGCACGTAACCCGATTCGGCCGGCACCAGGGTCAGCGAGAAGCCGTGCATGTCCAGCGAGGTCATCAGCGCTGCGGGACGCACCATCAGTGCGATGCGTTCGCGGCCGATCCGGCACAGCACTTCGTCGGTCAACACTGCCAACTCTTGCGTCGAGCAGCCACCCAGGTCGTTGAGCATCACGATCCAGCGTTGGCTGCTGCCGTAGCGCTGCATGCCGCGTTCGAGCAGCGGGGTGAGCACTTGTTGCACGGCGTCGGCGGCGTTGATGGGTTCGATCCGGCGCGCGCCGGGTTCGTTGTGGATGCCCAGGCCGAGCTCGGCGCCGCGCGGTTCGGGAACGTGGCCGGGCAGCGTGCAGCTGGACAGCGACAAGCCGAGCGAGGACACGCGTTCGGCGAACACTTGGCAGCGGTCGGCCAGTTCGTCCAGGCCGACGCCCTGCCCGGCCAGGTAACCGGCGTACTTGTGCACCAGCACGGTTCCGGCGATGCCGCGCGGACGCGCGCTGTCGCCCAGGGCGATGTCGTCGGCGACGATGCACATGCGCACTTGCAGGCCTTCGCGCCGCGCTTGTTCGGCGGCCAGGCCGAAGTTGAGGCGGTCGCCGGTGTAGTTCTTGACGATCAGCAACGCGCCGCCGCTGCCGGTGCAGTGGCGGATGCCGGCGAGCACCGCGGCGACGCTGGGCGAGGCGAAAATTTCGCCGGAGATCGCTGCGCTGAGCATGCCGCGACCGACGAAGCCGGCATGCGCGGGTTCGTGCCCGGCGCCGCCGCCGGACAGCACGGCGACGCGGCTGCGGTCGAGTTCGGTGCGCACCAGGATGCGCAGCCCCGAGCGCGGATCGGCCATGTCCACCGCGGCGCTGGCGGCGGTGCTGTTGAGTATCTGGGTGACCACGTCGGCCGGGCGATTGAAGAAACGATCCATCGGATGGGGGACTCGCTTTAGATCGGGTGATGGCATGGTAGAGCAGCCGCGCGCGCGCTCCGCGGCGCCGGGCTGTCCGTTTTTGGCGGGAAAGTCGCGGGTTTCGGGTTCTGCGATCGAAAACAAAAAGCGGGCGCGACGACGCCAACCGCTCGTCGCCGCGCCCGCCCACCTCGACCGGTGTGAGCCGCTTGAATCGTTCCGATCAGCAGTCCGGAGCCACCCGCCCGTCGGACCCGGTGAAGGTGTAGACGTCGGGGATGAAACGGCCGGTGCCGATGCGGTTCCACAAGGTGCTGGTGCCGTAGGTTCCGGTCACCGACGTGCCGTTGGTCTGGCATTGGATGGTGACGCTGGCGCCGTCGGCGAGCGTTCCGACCACGTTATGGTTGGTGCCCGGGCCGGAACGCACGTTCAACGGCGTGCCGCTGGTGGCGACCGTGCCGGTCACGCCGCCGTTGCCGCCGCCCGGATTGAGCAGCTTGTAGTAACGCGACCAATCCCAGTTGATGCCCGGGTCGGTGTGGTCGTTGCCGCTGTAGTGCTGATGGCCTTTGACCTTGACGCTGGCCGGCAACACCTTGACCGTGCGCGTCGCCGGGCCCTGGAAGGCGGTGTTGCACTTGATCGCCGAGTACTTGGCGCAGAAGTGGCGGACGATGCCGGCCGAGGCGTTGTACATCGCGGTGGTGTACCACGAGGCGTTGTCGACGTAGCCCTCGTGTTCGATGCCGAGCGTGGTCTTGTTGTGCGAGAGCACGTGATGCGCCGCGCGGTTCTCGCGCACCATCTGGGTGATCTGGCCGTCGCTGCTGCGGACCAGATAATGGATGCTGACGTGATCGGGGTTGTTCTGGAACCACGAAATGCTGCCGGCGTAGGAGCCTTGCACGGTGTGGATGGTCGCCGAATCGTAGGAGGTGCGATCGGAGTGGTACGGCGAAGCGACCCAGCGCGCCGGTGCGTAATCCACCGCGGCCGCGGCGGCCGCCGCCTTCGAGGCGTCTTTGCTTTGCAGCGTCTGGGTTTCGGGATCGACGAAGTAATGATCGGTTTCGATGCGATCTTCATCGGCGTTCAAGCGCAGCAGCGGCGCACGCAGGCGGACCAGATCGGGCGCGTCGAACGCGCGTTCCCACGCGACCGCGCGCTCGGGCACGGCGATCCCGCTTTCGTTCACGCCGCGGTCCAGCGTCAGCAGCACGTCGAAGGCGAAGCTCAGACGGGCGTAGTCCTGCACCGCGCTCTTGGCCTGGGTTTGCGCATAACCGGCGTAGCGCTGCAGCGCCGGACGCAAGGCTTCGGCGTCGCCGGCCTTGCCGCCCGCGCGGCCGATCTCGCGATCGAGCAACGCCGCCGCGGCCAGAATATTGCTGGACGCGTCGTTCAAGATCCGCGACTCGGGCACGCCGAGCAGACGCGCGGCTTCGCCGACTTGATCGGCGAAACCTTCGCCGTGGTAGAGGCCCATCACGCCGTAGGCGCGCGGCATCTCGCGGTTGCCGGCGGCATCGGACGCGGCCGGACGCAGGTGCTGCCAACGGCTGGCCACGTAGGCCATCGATTCCAGGGTGCCGGCCGGGATGGACGGATAACGCGCATACGCCTGACGGAAATAGCTCGGGTAGTGAGCGCGTTCGACCCGCAGAGCGTTCTGCGCGGATTTCAGGCTCTGGGTGAGCGCCGGATCGGCGAGCACGTCGACGGCATTGGCGGGCTTGCCGGCCATCGCGGCCGGCGCGAGCGCCGCGGCCAGCGCGGCGGCGAGCAAGGTGGTGAGGTGTCGGTTCACGGGTGTCCTTGTGATGAAGGTTGATCGGGAGTTGACGCAGGCGGCGGCCGGTCGCGCCGGCCGTCGCATGCGCTGTGGAGCGTTGGCGGTACGACTCAGGTGCGTGTGTGCGCGCTCAGCAAGCCGGTGCGACCGCGGTATCGGAACCGGTCAAGGTGTAGGCGTCGGGGATGAAGCGCCCGCTGCCGATGCGGTTCCAGATCTTGCTGGTGCCGTAGGTGCCGCTGACCGAGCTGCCGGTGGTCTGGCATTGGATAGTCACGCTGGTGTTGTCGGCCAGGGTGTCGACCACCGAGTAGCTGGTGCCCGGACCGGAGCGCACGTTGAGCGGAGTGCCGTTGGTGTTGACCGTGCCGGTGATGCTGCCCGGGTTGGGCGTGCCGCTGGAATCGGAGCGATAAGCGTTGCGCATGCCGCCGGGGTTGTTGTTGCCGTTGAAGTAGTGATCGGTGATCCACTTCCAGTCGCGGCCTTCATTGGCGGCCCAGCGCTGGGTGCCCCACTGGCTCATGCCGCGGCCGTGGCCGAAGCAGGCCTTGCCCTTGCCGACCGAATCGCTGAGGCAGGGCCAGTTGTTGCGCGGCGAGCCGTTCTTGCCGTTGCCGCAGCTCAGGTCGTTGTTGCTGCACGACAGGTTGTCGCTGGTGTTGTCCCAGGCGTTGTTTTCCGAGGAGTACTCGCTGAAGGCGGCGGTGCGGCCGTCGCGGCTGAGGATCACGCCCTTGGTGGCCTTGGCCGCGGCGACGGTGGCGGAGAACGAATCGGTCTTGAACACCTGGCACGAGGTGGTGTTGCAGATGTCGTAGCGGCTGCTGATCGGATGGGCGACGAAGTAGGCGCCGTAAGTGCGGTAGGCGATCGCGCCGGCGGCCAGCGAATTGGCGTGCCAGCTCGAAATCCACTCATTGTCCAACCCCTTGCCGACATAGTCTTCCAGGCTGTACACCGACACGCCCGAGCAGGAACGGCCCGAGCAACTGGTGCCGACGCGGATGCTCGACGGCACCGCGACCGCGGCGGCCGACACGTTCGCGGCCATCGCCGTGCGGCCGGCCTTCATCGCCTGCCCTGCGTTGGCGGCATCCAACTGTTCCATCGCCGCTTCGCGGTCCAGCAGCGGGCGCTCTTTGGCCAGCGTTTGCACGTGGGTCAGGTTTTCTTCGACGCGGCCGCTGCCGGCTTGCAGATCGACGATGAAGTGGGCGCTGTCGTTGCTCATCGACACCCCGGACAGGCGGTGCGCGCGATAGCCCTTGCCTTCGATTTCGATGCTGGTGGTCGGCGCCGGCGCGTCGTCCTTCAAGGTGCTGGCGACGAACTTGCCGCGCACTTCGAAGTAACCGGCGCCGTCGGTGACCGCGCGTTCGCCCTGCGCGGTGCGCACCGAAATCCCCGCCAACGGCTTGCCGCTGCGCTGGTCGTAGACGTTGCCGCTGAACACCGTGCAGTCGCTGCATTCGGCGGCCTTGAGCGCGAGCAGATCGAGCTTCTCCGACTCGGTGCGCGGCGACAGCCACACCGTGGTCGGCAGGCCGATGGCGCCGTCGGAATCGACCCGGGTAATCAGCGATTCGTACCCCGGAACGCTGACCGACACCTGATACTGGCCCTTGGCCAGACCGGCGACGCGGCCGCCTTGCGAGGCCAGCGACAGCTTCTGGCGTTCGTCCGAGCGTCCCACCGGCGCCACGCTCAACTCGGCCTGCAGGTACTGGCCGGTGACGATGTCGCGGACGCGGATGTCGATCGCGGCTTGGGTCGCGGCGCTGCGCACGGCGATCTTGGCCGCGCCGCCCTTGTCGGCCGCCGCCAGCGTCTGGCCGGCGAAAGCGCTGCTCATCGCCAGCGCGCAGGCCAGCACGGACACGCCTGCCGCCGCGACGCGGTTGCGGCTGAAACCGTTGTTCGTGTTATCGGTACTGCTGTTCATTCCACTACCCCAGGTTGGCGGATTGATGTGCATTGATCCGGTGGCGTCGAACGCGGCGGTCATCGATGAATCGACGATCGCTGCGTTCGCGACGGGCATCGCCCGTGAGGCCTGTTTTAAGGCGCGGGCCTGTCGCGCACCTGTCGATGCGCGATCCCGGCCGGACGCGTGTGCGGTATCGCGACCGCGATCACTGCGCGGATGTGCGGTGCGCTGGGGACTGGCGATGCAGTGCGAAACGCGACGCGCGCGGCGTTGCTTAACTTCGCGGCGCGCGAACGCGCGCAGGCCGGGACATCGCCCGGCCTGCGCGTTACGGCTTGGTTGGCTTGCGCGAGGATCAGCGCAGCGGCAGAGCCACCGGCCGCAGCGGCGCGGCATCGCCGCCGCGGATCTTCAGCGGACCGCCGATGAAGGCGAACTCGTAGACCTTGTCGCGGGACAGCTCATCCAACGCGATCAGCTCGATGATCGGCACCCCGTGCTGGGCCAGCAGATACGTGTGCAACGGCACGTACTCGCCCTGGACTTCGGAAGGAAACGTCTCCAGGCTCAGGTTGTCGGCGCCGAGGATCATCGCGCCGCTGTCTTCGACCAGAAACCGCGCCGCGTCGATGCCCAGGCCCGGCGGCTTGGCGATGTAAGCCTCGGCCTGTTCGAACAACTTCATCCGGCCGGTGCGGATCAGCACGATGTCGCCGCGCTGCAGTTTCAGGTTCTGCCGTTTCAGGCTGTCCTGCAGGTCCTGGCGGCTGATGCGGTATTCGTCGGGCAGCATGTCCACGCCCTTCAGCGCGGCGACGTCGAGCATCACCCCGCGCGCGATCAGCGGCGGGAACTTCTCGATCCCGGTCTTGTTCCAGCCGCGGTCGCCCAGGTGCTTGTCGGCCTCGTATCCGTTCCAGATCTTGCCGCCGATACCGAAATGATTCAGCGCATCGATATGGGTGCCGGTGTGGCTGTACATCGAGAACGCGGTGCCGGTGTAGCTGGTGTGGGCGTTCATCGCCGCGCCGACGCCCATCGGGTCGTCGACCTGGGTGCCGCGCGGGGTGTGGGTCATCCAGAACTGATAGTGCGGATCGCCCGCGGCCTGCCAGCTCGGCATGCCGACGAAGTATTCGGTGGCCAGGTCGTAAACCCGGCCGCCGCTGACCCGGCTCAGCACCGCGGCGCGCGATTGCTCGGTGATCAGGTTCAGGCGGCCGATTTCGTCGCTCGCGCCCCACTGGCTGCGGCCGACCTCGGCCGAGACCGCGGGCAATGCGGCGGCCAAGGCCGAGGCCACCGCGACGGCGGCGAAAGTCTTGCGGATGTTCATGCGTATCTCCATTGCGGACGCGCGGCAGAACCGGCGTCGGGTGTGCGCTGCCGATGCGGCATCGATGCAGACAAGCATGCGAGTCGCGCCGCCGGGGAAACAGCGGGTCGCGGTGCAGGGACTATTCGCCCGGCGTCAGCAATCGCCGACCAGGGCCGGCGGCAAGGCCTCGGCGAGGAAATCTACGAACGCCCGCACCTTGGCCGGCAGATGCCGGCCGGTCGCGTACACCGCGTGGATGTGGCGCGGCGATTGGCGGTGATCGGGCAGCAGCTCGCGCAGTTCGCCGCTGGCGATGCGCGGCAGCGCCAGGAACGCCGGCAGGCTGCCCACGCCCAGGCCCTGGATCAGCATGTCGCGCAACAGCAGGCTGTTGTTGACCGTGGCCCGCGGCACCGGCAGCACGAACGCGCTGTCGCCGTCCTTGCCGCGCAAGGTCCATTGCCGCGGCGTATCGGCCAGGCTGTAGCCGAGCAGATCGTGCCCGCACAACTCCTGCGGCGTGGTCGGCTCGCCGCGACGGCGCAGATACTCCGGCGAGGCGCACAGCAACTGGCCCAGGCTGCCGAGCCTTCGCGCGATCAGGCTGGAATCCTCCAGCTCGGCGCGCAAGCGGATGGCGACGTCGAACCCCTCGGCGACCACGTCGATCACCCGGTCGTCGAGCGACAGATCCAGACGCAGTTGCGGATGGGCCAACAGAAACCGGCTCAGCAACGGCGACAGCACGGTCAGGCCGAACGACAGCGGCGCACTGACTCGCAACAGCCCGTCGACCCGCTCGGACTGGTCGCGCAGCCGCGATTCGAGCGCGTCGATCTCATCGATCAGCCGGCAGCATTCGGCGTAGTACCAGCGGCCGCTGTCGGTCAGGCTCATGCTGCGGGTGGTGCGCTGGAGCAAGACCGTACCCAGCCGCGCTTCGAGCTGGCGCATCTGCTTGCTCAGGCCGGCCGCCGACATGCGCAACTCCTCGGCGGCCTTGGCGAAGCTGCCCGATTCGACGATGCGGCGAAAGCTGCGCATCAGCGCGAGGGAATCCATGGGCGAAGCTGGCTGCGGAGGGGGCGTCATGATGAGGCAGTAGCAGCCGGCGAACCAGCCCGCCCACACCGCCACGCCTTCTCCGGCTGGACCGGTACTGCCGGCCGCTCTGCCAGCGCGGCGTCGAAGGCTCAGCGGTGGCGGTGCCTATCAGCCACCAACGGTAATCCCACATACACCTAGACCACGGTGGCTGGCCGAGTTCAATCAGGACGCACCGGTAACCACTACTAGCGATCAGAACGTGGCCGCCGGATCCCTGGACTTCTTGTTACCTGCGCTAGGACCAATCGGCATGGGAATCCCTCCAGCCATGCACACTCGTTTGAACGTTGAGATGTACCGTTTATTGACCGGGAGCTTGGCGACGACAGGCGCCCAAACGCCCAACTTCGGCGCCACCGACACCCAGTTATGTAGCGGATAACCGATTCTGCAGAATCTGTCGGGATTGTTGCTGTAAGGAACTTCCTCGTAGACGCCGCGTTGGCCAACTGCGGATGTCGGTGCGACCGCCAACAGAGCGAGCAAGCCGGATAGGGCAATAAATCGTTTCATAAACCACTCCTTGTTGGATGGCACCAGAGCCGGTCGAGATCGAAATCCACCCTATGATCGACACTGCCTTGAACCCGAAATACTGCCGGCCGCGCCGCGCTCACTCCTCGAATTCCGCCGGGCTACATTCAGAGAAGTACACATAGCAGTCCCGATCGCCAGCCTTTCGGCATGAATTCATGCCAATAGCAGTGGCACCATCGATCGTTGGCGCTGCCGAGGTGCTGAATGTGCTCGCCCCCGCGACGATCACTCCGCACTGATTGAAGTACACGAGCTCAACCTTGCACGAGACTCCACCTTTGTTCCGACACTGCGTCATGGCCGCTGACTTCGCAGCCCGCTCGCTTCGCATACCGCTCGACGCGCCCAAGCCGACTTTCAAGTCGATAGCGAAGGCTCCCCAACGCGTCTCCCATCGCCCGGACGGAGTGGAAGCGGCACCTTGCGATCCTCTGTAGTAAGGAGAATTCGATCGGTCGGGCGGAATGCAGGCAGGATTGCCGGCAGAAGGAATGCCCGCGGGGCAGCCCTGCCCCAAACAGGCCCCGGTTACGCCAAAGAGTAAGAAAATACACAGCGTTCTCATCACTTCCTACTCCTGAGCCGGCCCTTGTACGCCTGCCTTGGCTGGACCTGCCGACGGCAATTGACCATGGCTCGCCCGACTCAAAAGCCTGGTCTGATCCAAATGGGACGGCGCAGAGCTCGCCGCAGCAGGCGGAAGAGTTCCGGACTTAGCCGGATTTGCGACAGTTCCCTGCTGTTCGGCTGGCCGCGCATAACCGCCCGTTTGCGCCGCGTTTTGCGATGCTCCCCCTTCTGCGCCCCGTCCCACAGCCCCAAACGCCGAGTAAGCCCCGAACTGCCCCATCGCCCCCTGGAAGAACGACGCAGCCATCGGCGGAATGGTGATCAACAACACCGTAAGCACCATGCCTAGGCCGCCCTGCTGCATCGCCATGGTGGTGAGCCCCGGCGTGCCGACCGAGACACCGGGAATTTTCTCCAGCAACCAGGCCGCCGCGTACTGTCCGGCGAAGTTCGCCGCCACCGCGCCGACCATCTTCATCGAGACGGTCACCATGAAGCTAAGCACAGCCATCGAAAACATCGTGCCTATGCCGTAGTACAACCAGCGGCCGAACAAGGCCTTGGTCTGCTCGAACATAAGGCTCAGGATGAACAACGGCGCCAGACCGACGAACAGCGCCAACGCGACCTTGTACATCATCAACAAAGCGCCGCCGATCACCGCCGGCCCCGCCACTCCCAAACCGGCCATCATCAGGGCCTGATCTTTGTCCTCTTTGATGCTGGGGTTGTCGAGCAGAGGCAGCGCGTCGATCGCGGCCATCGCCAGTTGCATCTTGGTTAGGCTGTCGTCGATGCTCTTGGCGGGCGCCTCGTCTTTTCCCGTCACCATGTAATGGATGGCCTTAGGCATGGCATCGGTGATAAACGCATAGATATCGCCACCGCCGATAGTCATCGTCGAAGCCGCGATCAAGATGAAGGTGCCGCGCATCGAATTGACTACCAGCGCCATCATCGGCTCGCGCGACTGTCCGGTAACGATGCGAAACCCTTGCAACAGCACCCACAGCGTCATCAGCACCAGCGCCGCGGCCGCCACGAAAGCCGAAGTCCGATAGAGCATGAGCTCCCCCATCGCCAGGATCTCGTTATCCAGAAAATCGAAGATTTCCTGGAAAAACATCCACTGCCCTAGCTCTTGCAGGGGCCCGGCGACCTCGGGCATCCATCCACTCAACATATTGCGTCCTTAGCATGGACAACAAAGCGGCTCTACTCGATCCGACACAAGCGAAATTGCAATAGAGCGCAACCCTTCCGGAACAATCATCGCCTAAGCGGTTGCCTGGCAGTTTTCAACCGACGACGGCCGATTCAGCGTTACTTCCCATCCAGCGTATTGCCCGCGCAATCCATGCGCCGCATGAAGCACGCCCATGGCCTGCGTTCGGACTTGGCCGCTTTCAGCGCGACCTTCATAAGAGCGAAGCCGGCCAAATCTCTCACCAAACCCGCACCGATATCGCCCTTTTTTCCGCGCATTACTTCATTGCCGATCTGATCGCGAACGGCCGTGAGATACTCCATTCGCGCGGCATAAGCTTCCATGTAAAGGCGGTGCTGTCGGATATCGATATCCATACGCGCGATCAGCGCCAGCAGCTTATTGGTGTTGTCTTGCAACTTGCCTTGATCGTCCGCGCTCAGATTCGAACGTTCCTGCTCGATCTCATCGAGCCGTTGCTTCCGTTTGTCGAAGGTCTTATGCAGCGCCAGCGAATAGTTGTACCTCGCCATCTGGGTCTTGACGATTTCCTGACATATCTGCTGGAGCTGTAGACCTGCCTTCTTTTCAGCTTCCGGACATCGCTCATCGATGGCTTTGGCCACCACGCTTGGCTTGTCCTTCTGCAGTCGCTCGCCGGGCCCTTCTGCGGCCTCACCGCTGGATTTGGCCGATCCCATCGCCGACATTTTCTTCAAGCGGTCGTTGAGCGAGCCATCGTCTTCGCCGATGGAAGCGCGAATCACCCTGAGGTGATCGTTGGCCCGGTTGTCGTGCACCTCCCAGGCCGAACCCCTGGCGAACGCCTGGCCGCTGACGAGGCAGGTCGACAACAACACTCCACCTGCAGCGACCGCGCGAAAACGATTGGCGCGAAAACGGCTGATCAGAATCCCGTCCATCCCCGACTCCTTTTCGGACTTGACGCGTGCCTGGTCTATGGCTCAAGCAATCGGCGCTCATTCATCGCCGATCGGAAGATACGCAGATAACTCCTGCCGCATCTCGATCAGCGCCAGCGGATTGCGAAATTCCGGCTGACGGAAGGCAAGCTACCACCGCGCAATTCGAAACCACAATCAGGCAAGTGCAACTCACTGGATAAGTACACAGCGATAACACTTTAAATGCACGCAAAACTTAGCCATCCATACACAGATACGGCATTCGCCGAAAAATACTGGCGCGGCGCTGGCACTTCCAGGCATTCCTTTACGATTTTCTATCTCGGATATTTTTCAAATCGCGAACGCAACACCGCGCCTCAGAAGGAATCATCGACCGAATGCCGAATCATCCACCGAAATCCAGCGCGGCACTGACGGACACGAAGCAATCGCCTTCGCACTTGCGAAAGCGAACTGACGTCAAGGGAAGAAGAGAATCATTTGCGCATTGAAACGATCTATAGCCGATCGAACGCGAACCGACCGCCGCGCACGCAGGCCGTGCCAAGCGTTTCTAACGCCGCCCGAACCAGCCGCGACACGCAGATAGCGACGACCACCTTGGTGAAAACTACCGAGATCGACCGCACCTCTTCGCTCAGACCAGCGCAGGCAAAATCAGCACAGGACTCGATGGCATCGCTTCGGATACCGCCGGTTTGACCGCGGAGGTTGCGGCGAGATGCTTCTGCGCCCACGCCTGAAACATCAGCACGTTCCACAGATGCGTATGCCACTTGCGTTCGCCGGCGAGGAACTGGGTCCACAACCCGCGCACGACGCCGACGTCGAAATGGCCTTCGTGGCGCAGCCTCGACTCGTTCAACAAGGTTTCGGCCCATTCGCGCAACGGCCCGCGCAGCCAGCTCGCCACCGGCGCGCCGAAGCCGTTTTTCGGCCGATAGATCAGCGGCGCGGGCAGATAGCGTTCGAGCAGTTTCTTGAGGATGTACTTCTGTTCGCCGCGGCGGTGCTTGAGCGTCGTCGGCAACGACCAGGCGAATTCGATCACCGCCCGATCCAGCAACGGCGAGCGGGTTTCCAGGCCGCAGGCCATGCCGGCGCGGTCGATCTTGGTCAGGATGCCGTTGGGCAAATCCATCTGGAAATCCAGGAACAGAATCCGGTCGGCGCCCTCGCCCACCTGCAGGCGGCGCTGCGGATCGCCGAACGCGGTCAGCGGTTCGCGCGCGCCGAGCACGGCGGCGGCGGGGTCGCGCCAGCGCGAGACCCGCTGCAGGTAATTGTCTTCGACCTCGCGCGCACCCAGTTCGGCCCACAGCGCGGGCCAACCGCCGAGGCGCGAACGCTCGCCCAAGCTGCTGCCGCGCGCCTGCGCCAGACGCCGCAACGGCGCCGGCAAACGCGCGCTCCAGCGCGCGTTGCGCAGCGCGCGGCAATAAGCCGAATGGCCGAAGAACAATTCGTCGCCGCCGTCGCCGGTCATCGCCACCGGCGAGCGCCGGGCGACGATGCTGCTGGCGATCAGGGTCGGCACTTGCGAGGAATCGGCGAACGGTTCGCACCAGACTTCCGGCAAGCGTTCGATCATCGTCAGCGCTTCGTCGCCGCGCACCCGGTGTTCGGTGTGGCGCGTGCCCAGCGCGCGCGCGGCCTTGTGCGCCCACTGGCTTTCATCGTGGCGGACGTCGTCGAAACCGATCGCATAGGTATCCACCGGTACCGCGGTCTGCGCCTGCATCATCGCCGCCACCAGCGACGAATCGGTACCGCCCGACAGGAACGCGCCGACCGGCCGGGCGCCGCCCATGCGCGCGCTGACCGCTTGTTGCAGCAGGATCTCCAGTTGATCCACCGCCTCTTCCTGGCCGATGTCGCCGCGCAGCGCCACCGCCTCGGTCATGCGCTGGCGGGCGCACCAATAGGCCTGGGTGTCGCGGGCGGGATCGTGCCCGGCGCGGCCGGCGCGCATCGTCGCCGGAGTCATCCGCAACAAGGTGCCCGGCGCCAGTTTGAACACGCCCGGATGGATCGAATGCGGCGCGGGAATGTAGTCGTAACGCAGCAGCAGACTCAGCGCATGGCGGTCCACCGCTCTGTCGAAGTCGGGATGCCGGTGCAGGGCCTTGAGTTCGGACGCGTAAACGAAATCTTCGCCGGCCCAGCCGTAATACAGCGGCCGCTCGCCGACCCGGTCGCGCGCCAGCCACAGTTGCCGGTCGCGGCGGTCCCACAGGCTCAGCGCGAACGCGCCGTTGCAGCGGCTCAGGGTGCGTTGCAGGCCCCAGCGGCGGATCGCCGCGAGCACGACCGACGCGTCGCTGCCGCCATCGCTTTGCGGGTCGAGCACGGCCAGTTCGCGATGCAAGGACTCGCGGTTGTAGAGCGCGCCGTCCAGGCTGAGCAGGTAACGTCCGTCGGCCGACATCGCCGGCTGCGCGGCCTCGCTGTCGGCCGCGCGGCAATGGCTCAGGCCGACGCCGGCGGCGGCATCGCTCCAGACCGCGTGATCGCGGGCGCCGCGGTGCTGCAATGAGTGGATCATCGAACGCGCGCGATAGCGCAAGGCCTCGGCATCGCCGCCTTCGCGCGGACACCACACCCCGGCCAGGCCGCTCACAGCCGCGCTCCTGCGTTGGCGCGGATCGGGCTGCGGAAGGAATCGGTATTCACGTTCGACGCTCCTTGCGATGCGCTGCGGCCCGGCATGGCGGGCGATGGAACCGAGCGCGCGCCGCCGGAGCGCGGCGCGCGTCCGGTCGGACTTAGAAGCGGTAAGCCAGGCTCAAGGTGGCCTCGCCGGTCTTGATCTCGTCGGCGCCGGCCTTGCGGCGGAAGCCGTTGCTGGCCTTGGTCAGGCCGTCGATGTCCAGGCGCAGGGCGAAGTGGTCGTTGAAGTGGTAGTTCGCGCCGACGCCGAGTGCGGCGATGTTGACGTTCTCGCTGGCCTTGCTCAGACCGGGCGCGGCGCCCTTGACCGGGGTGAATTCGTTGCGCGAACGGCCGACCGAGAGCTTGCCGAACAGCTCGAAGCGCTCGCCGATCGGCACGATGCCGAGTGCGCTGAGTTGCAGCGACTTGGTGTCGAAGCTGCCGATGCTGCGGCGGCTGACGTCGCCGAGAAGATCGTGGTAGGAGCCTTCCAGGGCGAAGTAGCGGTTGAAGCGATAACCGCCGCCGAGCACGTAGCTGGTGCTGGACTTGTCTTCGCTGCGCTTCTGCCCGACCGGGACCATCGAGCGCTTGGCTTCCCATTGGGTGGTGGCCGCGCCGACGCCGCCGAACACATAGGCGCCGGCGCGATCGTCGGCGCCTTGCGCGTGAACGGCGGTGGACAGGGACAGTGCTAGCGCGGCGGCGCCGATCGCGAAAAGCGGGTATCGCATGGAAAAACTCCGTCGTTGGGGGACGGAGCCATGCTGTGCCAGCGGAAACGAGACGTCAGTTGCAGTCTCTAGGCGCGTAGGTAACGGCTTGCTACAGCCAGTAACCGTGTGTAACCGCGCACGCGGCGCGATGCGCTGTCGGCGGATGCGTCGGATGCTGGATCGAGCCCGAATACCCCTTGTTTTCAAGGCGATCGAGCGAAACGCACGCGCGAGGAACGAGCGCATCGGCGGTCGGCGCGGTTGGCCGCACCCTGCCGATAACGCATGAGAATCGAATCGGTTGACCGCCGCGTCGCGGCGGTCGCGCTCAGCCGAGCGGAAGTTCGATGCGGAAGCAGGCCCCGCCCAGGGCCGAATCGGTGACGCCGGCGCTGCCGCCGTGTTTTTCCGCGACCACCCGCACCAGGGCCAGTCCCAGGCCGAACCCTTCCGGATGTTTCTGCAGCTGAGTGAACGGCTGGAACACGTGCTCGCGCTCGGCCTCGGGTACGCCGCCGCCGTCGTCGTCCACGCGCAGCACGTGACGCTCGCCTTCCAGGGCGATGCTCACCGCCACCTGGCTGCGCGCGTGGCGCAAGGCGTTGGCGATCAGATTGCGCAGGGCCAGATCCAGGGCCTCGCGATTGGCCAGCACGGTGTCGACCGCGCTGCAGCCGAAACTCAAAAGGATCGGCCGATCGGGTTCGAAGCCGTCGGCCAGATCGGCGAACAGCGCGGCCACCGCGATCGGCGCGCGCTCGATCCCGACCATCCGCCCGATCCGCGCATACGCCACGCTGTGCGCGGCCAGATGTTCCAGTCGCTGGATATCGCTCTCCAGACCATCGCGCAATTGCGCGCGCTCGCCCTCCTCGGCCGAGCCCAGCATTTCCAGACCGAAGCGCATCCGCGCCAACGGCGTGCGGATCTCGTGCGCGACCGCCTGGGCCAGGATGCGCTGGCTTTCCAGCACCTGCTGCACTTGCCCGGCCATCTGGTTGAGCGCGTTGCCCAGCGGATTGACCAATTGCGTGGTGACCTCCGGCGCGCGTGCGTCCAGCTCGCCCGCGGTCAGCGCCTCGGCGGTATCGCGCAGCTTGCGCAGATCGCGCCAGAACCGGTAGACCAGGAAATACAGCGGCAAGGCGATGGCGATGAAGTACATCGCCACGATCACGATCGTGTCGAGCAGATCCAGATCGCGCCAGGGCACGCCCTGCACGGTGACATCGTCGAAATCGCCCAGCGCCACCGCCAGATCGGTGCCGGGCAGGCGCCGATAGGTATGCGCTTCGTCCTCGCTTTCCATCACCAGCTCGCCGCGCTGCAGGCGGCGCCACTCGGCGTCGGTCAGGCCCTCGCGCAGCGAGGCCATCGGCAGCAGGTCCAGCGGGTAGGCGAAATGCCCGCGCAGTTCGCGGGTCAGCTCGGGCCACTCATCGCGCGGCGCGCTCAGGTAGCGTTGCTCGATCAGCGCGTGGGTGCCGCGCATCTGCGCTTCGTAGTATTGGCGGCTGTTCTCGGAGGTGATGTACAGCCAGGCGGAGATGCCGCCGACGATGACCACCGCGTAGATCAGCACCACGATCAGGTAATAGCGCACGAACAGGCCGAAGTGGCCGGGCCGTTTCGAATAACCGGGCTTGGACCACGGCCATCGCGTTTTCAAGCGTTGCGCGAAGCCGGCGCGCGAACCGGGCGCGCTCACTCCCAGGCCGCCCGGTTGAACAAATAGCCTTTGCCGCGCACGGTCTTGATCCGCTCGGGTTCTTCGGCCAGATCGCCGAGCTTGCGGCGCAGGCGCGAGATGCGCGCGTCGATCGATCGGTCCAGGCCGTCGAAGTTGATCCCGCGCAGGCTCTGCAGCAGATCGTCGCGGCTGAGAATTTGGCCGGCGCGGTCGGCCAGCAGCATCAGCAGGTCGAACTCGGCGGTGGTCAGATCGATGCGCCGCTCGCGCAAGGTCGCCTCGCGGGTGTCGCGGTCGATCCGCAGTTGCCCGAAACGCAGTGCGTTGCCGCATTGGCGCGCACTGTCGCGGCGCAGATGCGCGCGCAGCCGCGCCAGCAGCACCCGCGGCTCGATCGGCTTGCCGATGTAATCGTCCGCGCCCAGTTCCAGGCCCAGCACCTGGTCGATGTCGTCGGTGCGCGCGGTCAGCATGCAGATCACCCCGCCGTAGCGCGAACGCACGCTGCGGCAGATTTCGAACCCGTCCTGGCCCGGCAGCGACAGATCCAGCAGCACCACCGCCGGGGCGTGTTCGAGAATCGCGCCGACCGCCTGCGCGCCGTCGGCCTCCACCGCCACCGAATACCCGTGTTTGCCCAGATAGTTGGCGACCAGCGTGCCCAGGCGTTCGTCGTCTTCGATGAGCAGGATGTCGGTCATGGGGCAAGGCAAGGGCGAAAACACGCGGGCGCGATGCCCGGACGCAATGCGCGCATCGCGGACGCGATGCAGCGGGCCCGGGCGGTGCCGGGCGCGAAAGCGGTCAAGTATTGCCCGGCGGCCCAAAGAATGAGGCTTGGCGGCGGCGCGCGCTTCAGCTGGAAGTCGGAGATCGTGCGGCCGCGGTTAAGTTTCCGCCGCGGGCCTGTGCGGGCGGCGCGGGCCGGATGCGCGCGCGGCAAGAAACCCGGGCAATAAAAAAACCCCGCGTTAGCGAGGTTTTTTTAAGGATCGTCGCCGTGGCGAAGACCTATGTAGTGGTGCCCAGGAGAGGACTCGAACCTCCACGGTTTTACCCGCTAGTACCTGAAACTAGTGCGTCTACCAATTCCGCCACCTGGGCCAATCGCTGCGGTTTCGATGAACCGTCGCCGCTGCGAGGACGCGTATGTTGCGTTGCGGCGCCGCCGCTGTCAACGGTTGCGTGACAACTATTTTCATCCGCCTGCGTCGGCAAGCCCTGCCCCGCTGCCGCCGCGGCGCCGGGCGGCGCGGCGGCGGATCACAGCGAGATGCCGCCCTTGGCGATGATCGGCCCGGTCGGAGCGCCGTGCGGGGCGCCGCCCGGCGGTTCCAGGGTGATCGCCAGGGTCGCACCGGCGGCGAGCTTGCCGAGCGCGTCGGCCGGAATTCCGACCGAATCGGCCCATTCGGTGGAAATCAGGCCGAGCGAACGCGGCGCTTCGCCCTTGGGAATCAGCCACAGCTCGGCGACCCGGCCCTGGGTGTCCTGCGGCGCCGGCACCGGCATCATCATGACCTTGCCGTGGTTCTGATCGACCGAGGCCAGCCAGCCGGTGGAACCGTCGTCGCGCGCCAACTGGGTGACCGGATAGGTCGGCTGGTGATCGACCTGGGTCGGCTGCGGCTGCACCGGCGGCTGTTGCACGACCGGGGGCGCGACCGGCGCCGGCTCCGGCGCGCGGCCGAACAGGAACGCAGCCACCGCCAGGGTCGCGGCCAGGGCGGTGGCCCCGCGCCAGAACCCAAGGTGATTCCATAGCCCGCGCGGCGCGGCGCCCTGCACCGGCGACCAGCCCAGGCGCGTGCGCAGACGCGGCCACAGATGCGCGGGCACCGCGACCGGGTCGATCTCGGCGATCAATTCGCCCAGCCGCCGCTCCCAGTCGGCGACCAAGCGCGCGAACGCCGGCTCGGTCTCCGCGCGCACTTCCGCCAGCCGGCGTTCGCGCCGGTCCAGCACCCCCAGCACGTACTCGCCCGCCTGCACATCGGCACTGGGCGGTTCGCCGTCGATATCGTGTTCGCGAATGTTCATCGGGTCCGCCTCACCGTTCCAGGCACGCGCGCAGTTGGATCAAGCCGCGGCGGATCCAGCTCTTGACGCTGCCCAGCGGCGAGCCGGTGCGCTGGGCCAGTTCTTCGTACGTAGAGCCGTCGAAGAACGCGGTGCGGATCAGGCTGCGCCTGCGCGCGTCGAGTTCGTCCAGGCATTGGCGCAGCCGCGCGTGCTCATCGGCGCTTTCCACTTGCGCCGAGGGCGTCGGCGCCAGGTCGGCGATGTCCTCGATCGCATCCAGCGGCGCGCGCTTGAGCGTGGGCAATGCGCGCAGGCGGTCGATCGCCTTGTTGCGCGCGATCATCGCAAGCCAGGTGATGGCGCTGGCGCGGCTGGCGTCGAATTGGCCGGCCTTGCGCCAGACGATGGCGTAGACCTCCTGCAACACGTCCTCGGCTTCCGCGCGCTCGGGCAGCAGGCGCAGGCAGACGCCGAACAAGCGCGCCGAGGTTTCGCGATACAGCCGCTCGAACGCGGCGGTGTCGCCGCGGCCGACCGCGCTGAGCAGGTCGCCGGTCGGATCGGCCGACTGCGAATAGCCCGACGACGTTGCCGCGCCTTCCCTGGGATGCGCCTCGCTCATGTACGCCTCGTTGGTGCGCGCCGCGCCGGCGCGTATGTGCAGGGATTCTAGCCGTGCTCCGAACCGATTCGGCAAACCCGCGCAAACCGGGTGGCCGAAGCGTGAGTCACGGCGCGGTTGCGGGCCTGGACTCGACACCGAGCGTTGCTGCTCCTGGTCCGCCGCGGCCCAGCGCCGATCGTTCGCCGGGCCCGCGGGCGCGAGACGGCTGGGGAGAGCGAAAGCGGAGAGAGGCAAGACAAAGCGCATCTGCGGTCGGCGTCGCGGCCGCGGTCCGGCCCACGCGTACTGATACGCGGGCGAGGCGGCGATGGATGCGCGGCCAGGCGCAGGCGACCCGCCGGCTTGATGCCGTCGCCAGCGCGGGCTAAGGTCGCCGGACATCCTGAATCGCGGGCGGCGCGGGCAACGCGTCGCCCGCTCTTGCTTTGGAGCTTCGCAATGAACGACCGCAACCTGCCCCACCTGTCCGGCCTGCCGCCCGCGCTGATCGTTTCGCGCCTGGATTGCGAGCGGCTAGAAGCGCTGTTGGACACCCCGCTCGCCGCCGCGACCGATCACCGCGGCCTGCGCCGCGAACTCGACCGCGCCGAGATTGTGGAACCGGCGCAGATGCCGGCCGATGTCATCACCATGAACTCGGTGATCCGCTTCGTCGACGAAAGCAGCGGCGAAGAACGCCAGGCCGCGCTGGTGTACCCGCGCGACGCCGACGGCAGCGCCGAACGGATTTCGATCCTGGCGCCGATCGGCACCGCCCTGCTCGGCTTGCGCGTGGGCGCGAGCATCGATTGGCCGCTGCCGGGCGGGCGCAGCGCAAGGTTGCGGGTGTTGGCGTTGGGGTATCAGCCTGAGGCTGCGGGCGATTTGCATCGCTGACGGGCGGCGGGGCGCGGTTGTTCGCGCCCGCCAAACATCGCGTCGAAACCCGCATTTCACCGTCATTCCGGCGAAAGCCGGAACCTACACCCCCGTCATTCCGGTGGTAGCCGGAACCTACACCCCTCGTCATTCCGGTGGTAGCCGGAACCTACACCCCTCGTCATTCCGGTGATAGCCGGAACCTACACCCCGTCATTCCGGCGAAAGCCGGAATCCATTTTGACGTTGCTGTTGCTGTTGCTGTTGCGACTCACGGTTAGAGCAAAATCCGGAGCAACGGCAAGATCAAAATGGATTCCGGCTTTCGCCGGAATGACGGGAGTGTGGGTTCCCGCTTTCGCCGGAATGACGGTGTTAAGGGGTCGCCGATACAACGCTTATCCGCACAGCATCATCGCGCTCACACCGCCGCGTTGCGCCCCGGCGCCAAATCGAACCCCACCGTAGTCGTACCGGCATCGCTATTGGCGAACACCTTGCCGCCATGCAGCGCCGCGATCGCCTTGACGATCGAAAGCCCCAGGCCATGGTGGCGTTCGCCGCGATGTTCGCGCGCCGCGTCCACCCGATAGAAACGGTCGAAAATCCGCGCCAGATGCTCGGCATCGACGCTGCTGCCCTGGTTGCGCACCGCCACGCTGACCGGGTTGCCGCAGTCGCCGCCCGCCTCGCCGGTTTCGCGCAACTCCACCACGATCTCCGATCCCGGCGTGGCGTATTGCACCGCGTTGTGCAGCAGGTTGGTCATCGCGCGCCGGAACAGCGAGGTGTCGATCCAGGCGTCGGCGGCACCGTCGATGCGCAGGCGCATGCCCGCCTCTTCCAGCAGGTACTCCAGGAACTCGCCGGTCTTGGCCACTTCCTGCGCCAACGGCACGCAGACCCGGTCCAGGGCGATATCGCCCTGGTCGGCGCGCGACAGGAACAGCATGTCGTTGACGATGCCGCGCATGCGCTCAAGCTCTTCCAGATTCGACTGCAGCACGTCCTCCAGCTGCGCCGCCTCGCGCGGCCGCGACAACGCGACCTGTGTTTGTCCCATCAGATTGGTCAGCGGCGTGCGCAGTTCATGGGCGACGTCGGCATTGAACGCGTCCAGCCGCACATACGCCGCTTCCAGGCGATCCAGCGCGCCATTGAACGAATCGGTAAGCCGGCCCAGTTCCGGCGGCAAGTCGGCCGGCTGCAGACGCTGGGAAAGGTTGCTCGGGCTCAGCGTGCCCGCCTGCCCGGACAAGCGCTGCAACGGACGCAGGCCGACCCGCGCGATCCAGTGCCCGAGCAAAGCGACCAGGGCCGTTCCCACCACGCCAAGCGCGAACAGCGCCAACGCGAACGAACGCAACGCCGCGGCGTAAGGCTGCGAATCGATACCGATCCACAACCGCACCGGCGGCCGTTCGCCGCGCGCGGGAATCCATTCTTCCAAGGTTCGATACGGCGCGTTGCTGTCGCTCAACCAGAGCCGGCCCATGCCGCGGTCACGCTTGCGCGGCGTCTCGATCTTGGGCGTGTGCGCGCCGATGCGGAAACCGGCGTCGTCGCTCCAGGCCCAGATCTTGGTGCTGCGGTCGCTGGAGGTCAGGTTCTCGACCTTGTCCTGGACCTTGTACCAACGCTCGCGCAAATCGCACATCGCCACGCTGCCGGCGACGTAACGCAGCTTGGTTTCCAGCTCCGCGCGCTGATAGCGCACGATCTGGGTTTCCAGCACCTTGTACAACGTGGTGCCGACCAGGGCGAACACCAGCAACGCGGCGATCGCGAACATCGCCGCCAGGCGCTGGGCGATGGACAACTCGCGCAATCGCTTCATGCGGCCCCCTGGTCGGGCGAATCGAAATCCTCGTCCTCGCGCGCTTCCAGCACATAGCCCATGCCGCGCACGGTGTGCAGCAGCTTGTTCTGGAACGGGCCGTCGATCTTGGCGCGCAGGCGCTTGATCGCGACCTCGACCACGTTGGTGTGGCTGTCGAAATTGATGTCCCAGACCTGCGCGGCAATCACCGTCTTGGACAGGATCTGGCCGCGCCGCTGGGCCAGCAACGCCAGCAGCGCGAACTCCTTGCCGGTCAGGTCCAAGCGATTGCCGTCGCGGAACGCGCGACGCGCGATCAGGTTGATCAACAAATCGCCGATCTGCAGTTCGGTCGGTTCCTGTTGCCGGCCGCGCCGCACCAGCGCCTGCAACCGCGCCAGCAGTTCGATGAAGGAGAACGGTTTGACCAGATAATCGTCGGCGCCCGCGCCCAGGCCGTGGACGCGGTCGTCGACGCGGTCGCGCGCGGTCAGCATGATCACCGGCGTCTGCTTGCGCGCGCGCAACTCGCGCAACACGCTGAAACCGTTCATGCCCGGCAGCATCACGTCCAGCACGATCACGTCGTAATCGAACTCGCGCGCCAGATGCAGGCCGGTCAGCCCTTCGCGCGCGACGTCGACCGCCCAGCCCTGTTCGGCCAGGCCATCGCGCAGATAGTCGGCGGTCTTGACTTCGTCCTCGACGATCAACAGTTTCATTGCGGGTTACGGGTCATCGCGGTGGCGGGTCTGACGGCATCCTACCTCTATGCCCCGCCGACGGCGGCATCGAGCGGGACCTCGCGGGCCGGGGCGCCCTCGCCCGCCGCGGCCTCGCGGCGGCGCTTGAGGAACATCCGGTCCAGGGCAAGGTAGATCACCGGCGTGCTGTACAGGGTCAGCAACTGGCTGATCAGCAAGCCGCCGACCACCGCCACGCCCAGCGGCTGGCGCAGCTCCGAGCCGGTGCCCAGGCCCAGCATCAGCGGGATCGCGCCGAGCAAGGCGGCGATGGTGGTCATCATGATCGGCCGGAACCGGGTCAGGCAGGCTTCGTGGATCGCCTCCAGCGGCCCCAGCCCGCGGTTGCGCTGGGCGTCGAGGGCGAAGTCGACCAGCAGGATGCCGTTCTTCTTGACGATGCCGATCAGCAGCACCAGTCCGATCAGCGCCATAATCGAGAAATCCAGCTTCCACAGCATCAGCATCAACACCGCGCCGATGCCGGCCGAGGGCAAGGTCGACAGGATCGTCAGCGGGTGCACGAAGCTCTCGTACAGCACGCCGAGGATGATGTAGACCGCCAGCAGCGCTGCGAAGATCAGCAGCGGCTGGGTCGCCAACGAATCCTGGAACGCCTGCGCCGAGCCCTGGAAACTGCCGCTGACGCCGGCCGGCATGCCGATCTCGGCCTGGGCGCGTTCGACCGCGTCGACCGCATCGCCCAGGGCCACGCCCGGGGCTAGATTGAAGGAGATGTTCACCGCCGGCGACAAGCCGTTATGGCTGATCGACAACGGGCCGTTGGCCGGCGGCTCGACCCGCGCCACCGCCGACAGCGGCACCATCTGCCCGGTCAGCGGCGAGCGCAGATGGAAGTAGCTCAGACTGTCGATGCTGCCGCGCATGCGCGGGTCGATTTCCAGAATCACCTTGTACTGGTTGGTCTGGGTCTGGAATTCGTTGATCTGGCGTTGGCCGTAAGCGTCGTACAGCACCTGGTCGATGTCCTGCGCGCTGAAGCCGAAACGCGCCGCGGCGGTGCGGTCGATCGCCAGACGCACCACGCTGGCGCCGATCTGCTGATCGTTGGAGACATCGCGCAGTTGCGGCAGCCCCGCCAGTTTCTGGGTCAGCCGGTCGGCCCACACCGACAGCTCGGCGCTGTCGGCATCGCGCAGCGCGTACAGGTACTGGGTGCGCGAGGGGCCGGCGCCGATGTTGATATCCTGGGCCGAACGCAGATAGATCGAAATCCCCGGCACTTGCGACAGCTTGCCGCGCATGCGGTCGATGAACTGCTCGGCCGACACGTCGCGGTCGCCGCGGTCCTTGAGCACGAACCAGAAGCGTCCGTTGGACATGGTCGAGCTGCCGGCGGTGGCGCCGACCGAATGGCCGTAGGCCTGGATCGCCGGATCGGATTCGGCGATCTTCGCCAGCTGTTTGTGCTTGGCCATCATTTCGTCGAACGACACGTCCTGCGCGGCCTCGGTGGTGCCGAACACGAACGCGGTGTCCTGCAACGGGAAGAAGCCCTTGGGGATATAGACGTAGGCGCCGATCGCGATCGCCAGGGTCACGCCGAACCCGGCCAGCATCAGCCGCTGGTGCGAGAGCGCCCAGCGCAGGCTGCGGTCGTAGCCGCGCAACAGCCTGCCGGGCTCGCCGGCGCCGTGGCTGGGCGCCGAGCGCATGAAGCGCGAGGCCAGCATCGGCGCCAGGGTCAGCGAGGCGACGATCGAAATCAGGATCGCCACGGTCACGGTCAGGGCGAACTCGGCGAACAAACGCCCGACCACGCCGCCCATGAACAACAGCGGGATGAACGCGGCGATCAGCGACAGGCCGATGGTGACCACGGTGAAGCCGATCTCGCTGGAGCCTTGCAAAGCCGCCTGCAGCATCGGCATGCCGGCTTCGCGGTGGCGGTGGATGTTTTCCACCACCACGATCGCGTCGTCGACCACGAACCCGACCGCGATCACCAACGCCACCAAGGTCAGATTATTGAGACTGAATCCGAGCACGTACATCGCCGCGAACGTCGCCACCAGCGCCACCACCAGCACCGCGCCGACGATCAGCGTCGCCGACAGCTGGCGCAGGAACAGCCCCATCACCGCCACCACCAGCAACACCGTCAACACCAGGGTCAGCTCGACCTCGTGCAGCGAGGCGCGGATGGTGCGGGTGCGGTCGTTGAACACTTCCACGTTCACGCTGGCCGGCAGATTGGCGCGCAGCTTGGGCAGCGCGTCCAGCACCGCGTCGGTGGTCTTGATGATGTTCGCGCCGGGCTGGCGGAACACGATCAGCATCAGGCCGTCCTTGCCGTTGGGATAGGCGCGGATGTAGTCGTTCTCGGCGCCGAAGCGGATATGCGCGACTTCGCCCAGACGCACCGGCGCGCCGTTGCGGTAGGTCACCACCAGGCGCTGGTAGTCCTCGGGCTTGAACAGTTGGTCGTTGGTTTCCAGCGAGGACATCCGCTGCGCGCCGACCACCGCGCCCTTGGCCTGGTTGACGCTGGTGCCTTGCGCGGCGGTGCGCAGATCGGCCAGGGTCAAACCGACCGCGGCCAGCCGCTCGGGTTCGGCCTGGATGCGGATCGCCGGCCGCTGCTGGCCGGCGATGAAGATTTCCGAGACGCCGTCGATCTGGCTGATGTTGCGCGCGAGCACGGTCTCGGCCAGATCGCTGAGCTCGGTCAGCGGCATCAGGTCCGATTGCACGCTCAGCACCATGATCGGGCTGTCGGCGGGATTGACCTTGTTCCAGGTCGGCTGACTGGGCATGTCGCGCGGCAAGCGGCCGGAGACATTGTTGATCGCCGCCTGCACTTCCTGCGCGGCGGTGTCGATGCTCTTGTCGAGCACGAACTGCAAGGTGATCGAGGTGGTGCCCAGCGCGCTGGTGGAGGTCATCTCGCTGATCCCGGGCACCGAGGTCAGCTGGGTTTCCAGCGGCGTGGCCACCGCCGAGGCCATGGTCTCCGGGCTCGCGCCGGGCAGGCTGGCGTTGATGCGGATGGTCGGGAATTCGGCCTGCGGCAGCGGCGCCACCGGCAATTGCGGCAACGCGAACACGCCCAGCAGCAGCACCGCCGCGGTCAACAGCGTGGTCGCCACCGGATGGCGGACGAACCAGCTGGAAATCGAGACCCGCCCGCTCACGGCGCGGCCGCCACGCGCGCGCCGGCGCTGGCTGCGGGCGTGGCGGTCGCGCCCGCGGCGACCGGCGCCACGGTCATCCCGGGCTTGAGTCGCGATTGACCGTCGCGCACCACTTTGTCGCCGGCCTGCAAACCCTGCACTACCGCGATCTTGTCGTTCTGGTACTTCACCGTTACCGGCACCAACGCGACCTTGTCGCCCGCGTCCAACCGATAGACGAAATTCTGATCCAGCCCGCGCTGCACCGCTTCGGAGGCGACCACGATCGCGTCGGGGCTCAGGCCGGTGCGCACGCGCACGCTGACCAATTGCCCGGGCCACAGCTTGTCCTGGGCGTTGGCGAACACCGCGCGCACCCGCACCGTGCCGGTGGCGTCGTCGATCTGGTTGTCGATCACCCGCAGCTCGCCATCGGCCAGCACCGAGCCCGCGTCGCGGTCCAGCGCCTGCACCTCGACCTTGCCGCGGCCCTGCGCCTCGCGCAGCCGCGGCAGTTGATCCTGCGGCAAGGTGAACACCACCGAGATCGGATCGACCTGCTGCACCGTCACCAGGCCTTCGGGATCGGTGGTGCGCACCACATTGCCCGGATCGACCCGGCGCAAACCGATGCGCCCGTCGATCGGCGAGACGATGCGGGTGTAGGACAACTGCACCCGGGTGCCGTCGATCGCCGCCTGATTGGCTTTGGCGGTGGCCTGCAGCTGCTGCACCGAGGCGGTTTGCTGATCGAGCATCTGCCGCGCGATCAACTGGCCGCCGGACAACTGCCGGAAGCGGTTGAGATCGGACTGGGCCGAACGCAGTTGCGCGTCGTCGCGGGCCAACTGCGCCTGCGCGCCGTTGAGGCTGGCGGCGATGGCGCGGTCGTCGATCCGCGCCAGCAACTGGCCGCGCTTGACCGTCTGGCCTTCGCGGAACAGCACATCGGTCAGCACACCATCGACCTGCGTTCGCAACAACGCGCTTTGCAACGAAGTCACCGTGCCGATGGTTTCCTGCCAATGCGGCACGTCGCGACGTTCGACCACGGTCAGATTGACCGGCACCGGCGGCGGCGCTTTCGGCGGCGCCGCGCCGCGGCTGCGGAACGCGCCCAGGGCGAATCCGGCGCCGACGATGGCAAGCAGCGCGAGCGCGGCATAAGCGCTCTTGCGAGCGCGCGACGACACAGCGTGTGCGGTTTCAGGCGGCATGTCCGGCATCCGTGGCAGGGGGAAGAGGTGGCGGCGCCCTTGGAGAAAACGCCGCCGATGGTCCACGAGGGGAGGACGCGGACCATGCGGCGACTCTAGGCCTGGGCCGCCTACGCCACGCTGTCGGTTGGCTGACAAATTCGTCAGCTGATGTCATATCGATGAGGATGACTTCCGGCAGGGGCGCGCGCCGCGGTGCGCGGCGGTGTCCGCGACGAAGAACCTCGTCTCGACGATTGCCGTTGCGGAAAAAAACGGCTGCGTTTTACTTCGGCGGCTTTTGGTTAAGATTCGCGCGAGCACGAACTCGGCAGCGGCTCGGCTGCCATTTCGATTGGGAATTCCACCACTACCGCGCGCAATGACCCAACCGCCCTCGCCCCCGCCGTGCAAAAGCTGGCAAGTCGACGCGATCCTGGTCGTCGATCCGGTATTTCATCCAGACGGGCACTTGCAAGCCTGGGCGATGCCGCCGGACACCACCTGGCGCGATCTGGCGCCGCTGCTGAGCGAACGCTACGACCGCATCGCCTTCAGCTCGTATCCGAAAGGCGCCTTCGACGGCGGCGGCATCATGCGCACCCTGGAACTCGACAGCTTCCAGCAAGCGCCGGAAACCGAGATCGGCGGCCAGTACTACGACCTGTGCGTGTGCGAGTTTTCCGCTTACACCGCTTACTTGCTCGGGCAGACCCGGTTCAACCACTGGCAATCGGACGACCCGGATTTGCGCTCGGACGATCTGTGCCTGCTCAAGGACGGCCGGATCGAACTGCTGGCCCAGCCCTGGCGTTCGATGCTGCGGTTCTTCGCGGTCGAACACGATCTGCTGCAGCGGGTCGAGGCCGCCAACCCGCGCTTCAAGGGATCGATGTTCGTGATCGAGAACGGGCGCTTCCGCGGCATCTGAAGCCGACGCAACCCGCGTCCGATTCTGGCCTTGGCCCGCAACCCGAACGTGCAGGTTTGACTTGTCGAACCTCGCCTGGATAGCATTTGCGCGAGCGCGTTCACAAGGAAAGACGCCATGAGCCCGAAGCCCACCTATACCGCCGAGAATCTGTATTCCGGCAGCGGCAAGACGGATTTGCCGCACGGCTACGACATCCGCCAGGACAATTTCCAGGACTGCTATTACATCGCCGTCCTGGGCGCGACCGCCGACCGCCAGCCGGATCGGATCAAGGACGCCATCCGCTACGACGCCGCCAAGGGCTCGTTCTTCGTCAGTCTGTACGAGGAGAAGGACGGCAAGCCGAGCAAGCGCGAGATCGAAGTCACCCAGGCCGACATCAAGGAAAACATCGCCCTGGGCGGCGGCGGCACCGCCGACAACACCGGCAAGAACACCCCGATCTGGCCGTCGGTGATGGAAGCGGCGTTCGCCAAGACCCGCGACAGCAATCCGGCCGACGGTTTGGCCGAGGGCTACAACGCCATCGGTGGCGGCTGGTCGCGCCAGGCGATGTACGCGCTGACCGGCGAGAAAGGCACCGACATCGGTTTGGCCGAAGCCAACACGCTCGGCAGCGACAAGGTGTTCGAGCGGGTCCGCGACGCGATCGGCGAAGGCCGCGCGGTAACGTTGTCCACCGATCCGGAGCCCGGCGCCAAGCAGGACGGGTTGAACGACAACCACGTCTACATGGTCAACCGCATCTACAAGGACGATGCCGGCAAGGTGATGGTGGAACTGCGCAATCCCTATGCCCGCAACGATTACGTCGGCGAGGGCCTGGACAAAAAGTCTGCGACCGTCGACGTCAAGCTCGACGATCTGCTCAGCACCGGCGGTTTCGAGGAAATCAACATCGGCCCCGCGCGCGCCGCCGGCAAGACCAAGGCCGCGACCGAATCGGGCAAGACCGGCAGCGCCAACTTCGACAAGCTGCTCGACAACCTGTCCGATCCGGCCAAGACCGGCGAGATGCTGCGCAAATTCGCCCAGTCGCCGGAGGCCGAAAGCTTCCGCCGCGACGGCAAGGAACAGTTCCAGCAGCGCGAGACGCAGGAGCGCAATGCCGCCGCGCCGGCGCAGCAGGAGCCCGCTCCCGCGCAGGAGCCGCCGGTGCGGGCGCGCGGGATGTGAGCCGGTGAGCGCTGTACAAGACATGCCGGAACTTGAGTTTCCGGCCTCGAACATCGCACGCCGCGGCGGACCGTCGGGCGTAGCGAAACCCCTAATGCAGTTGTTGGTGCTGGCAAGCCTGGGCCTCGCCGGCTGCGCCGCCACCCAGGAGTCTTCCATGAGCACCTCGCCACAGACCGCGGCCGCCGAGGCCTCCCTGATCGGACGCATCGACGCCTTGCGCGCCGCGCAACCCGCCGGCGATGCCGCGGCCGGCCAGGGCGCCGAACTGGCGAGTTGGCTCAAGCGCTATCTGAAGGACGAGTACGACGTGGTCGCCACCCGCTTGTTCGTGGTGCGCGGCCAGGACTTCCATTGGGGCACGCTGACCAGCTTCGTCGGCAACTCGGTCGAGCAGCCGCTGCAAGCCTGCCTCGACACCCCGGCCTGGCACGGCCCGGGACGCGATCTGGTGCAGCTGTGGCGCATACCCGGCCAGCCTTACAAGCGCATCGCCGTGGCGACCTTGAACGATGAGCGGGCCAAGGCGGGCGATCGCGTGGTCGGTTACTTCGAGTTGGAACGCCTGCCGAACTTGCGCGATGCCGCGGCGTTGCAAGCCGAAACGCAGCCGTGCCCGGCGACAACGGGCGGCGCGAACCGCTGAGTCGAACGCGCACGAAGCGCAGGCGCCGCGGTCCGGGCTAACGCGGGCTTGGCGCTCGCGCTCGCAATCGTTGAAAAGACCGCCTTACCTGGGCCGATAAGAGCAGAGTCGAAATGGATTCCGGCTTTCGCCGGAATGACGGCATCCAGGTTGCGCGGCTTGGTTTGCAAGTCGCGCGGTTTGTCAGCGCTTCTTGGCCGGCGCCACCAGTTGGATTTCGAACAGATCCGGCCACAGCTTGCCGGTCACGAACAAGCGATCGCTCTTGGCGTCGTAGGCGATGCCGTTGAGCACGTCGGCGTCGCGGCTGGAGCGGCCGTGCTTCTGCAGCAGGCCGCTCAGGTCGATCCAGCCCAGCACGTTGCCGGTCTTGGGATCGATCCGGGCGATCCGGTCGGTCTGCCAGATGTTGGCGTACAACTCGCCCTTGACCCATTCCAGCTCGTTGAGCTGATCCACCGCCCGGCCCTGATCGCTGACCCGGATGCGTGAGCGCTCCTTCAACGTGGCCGGATCGAGCAGGCGGATCTGCGCGCTGCCGTCGCTCATGTAGACGGTGTCGGCCGAATGGGTCAGGCCCCAGCCCTCGCCCTCGTAGCGGAAGGTGTCGGCCAGATCGAAACCGGGCAGATTCAGCACGAAGCCGGCGCCGTTGGTCCAGGTCAGCACCAGCAACTGCTGGCCGCGCAAGGTCATGCCCTCGCCGAACACCTCCTGCGGCAGGTCCAGCTTGTGCAACACCCGGCCGGTCTTGAGCTCGACCTTGCGCACCGAGGAGCGGCCGTTCAGGCCGGTGCTCTCGTACAGGAAGCCGTCCTTGTAGATCAGCCCCTGGGTGAAGGCCTGCGGATCGTGCGGGTAGGTGGCCACGACCCGGTAGGAGTACGTCGGCGCGTGGCTGCGCGCCGCCGCGGGCTGCTGCGAGCAGGCCGCGGCCAGCGCCACGCTCAGGGTCGCGACCGCCGCCGGCCGCATCAACAAGGGACTGATCGCCATGAAACCTCCCGGGTACCGACCGCCGAGGATACGCCAAAGCCTTGTCCTGCCTGCATCCACGGCCCGTCGCACCCTGTGAAACGCGTCCCCGGGTAGAATCCCGGGCTCAGCCCCACCCTGCCCCAAGGTTCCATGACTGATTCCGTACGTCCGGTGTTCCACGGCTTCGAACAGATCCCCCTGCGCGAGTACGCCGAGCGCGCCTACCTCGATTACTCGATGTATGTGGTCCTGGACCGCGCCCTGCCCTTCCTCGGCGACGGCCTCAAGCCGGTGCAGCGCCGCATCATCTACGCGATGAGCGAGCTCGGCCTCAACGCCGCCGCCAAGCCGAAGAAATCCGCCCGCACCGTGGGCGATGTGATCGGCAAGTTCCACCCGCACGGCGACAGCGCCTGCTACGAAGCGATGGTGCTGATGGCCCAGCCGTTCTCGTACCGCTATCCGCTGGTCGAGGGCCAGGGCAACTTCGGTTCCAGCGACGATCCCAAATCGTTCGCGGCGATGCGCTACACCGAATCCAAGCTGACCCCGATCGCCGAGGTGCTGCTGGGCGAACTCGCCCACGGCACGGTCGACTGGACGCCCAACTTCGACGGCACCCTGGAAGAGCCGACCTGGATGCCGGCGCGGCTGCCGCACCTGCTGCTCAACGGCACCACCGGCATCGCCGTGGGCATGGCCACCGACGTGCCGCCGCACAACCTCAACGAGATCGTCAGCGCCTGCGTGCGCCTGCTCGACGATCCCGACGCCACCACCCGCGACCTGTGCGAGCACGTGCTGGGGCCGGACTACCCGACCACCGCCGAGATCATCACCTCGCGCAGCGACCTGCTGCAGATGTACGAGACCGGCCTGGGCAGCGTGCGCGCCCGCGCCATCTTCGAGAAGGACGGCGCCAACATCGTGGTCACCGCGCTGCCGTACCAGGCCTCGCCGGGCAAGGTGATCGAACAGATCGCCACCCAGATGCGGGCCAAGAAGCTGCCGTGGCTGGAAGACATCCGCGACGAGTCCGACCACGCCAATCCGACCCGGATCGTGCTGGTGCCGCGCTCCAACCGGGTCGACATCGACCAGCTCATGGGCCATTTGTTCGCCACCACGGACATGGAGAAGAGCTACCGGGTCAACCTCAACATCATCGGCCTGGACGGCCGTCCGCAGGTCAAGGGTCTGAAGACCCTGCTCAGCGAATGGCTGACCTTCCGCACCGACACCGTCACCCGCCGCCTGACCCACCGCCTGGACAAGGTCGAGCGCCGCCTGCACCTGTTGCAGGGCTTGTTGATCGCCTTCCTCAACCTGGATGAGGTGATCCGGATCATCCGCACCGAGGATGAGCCGCGCGCGGTGTTGATGAAGCGCTTCGCCCTGAGCGAGGAGCAGACCGACTACATCATGGAAACCCGGCTGCGCCAGCTCGCGCGCCTGGAAGAAATGAAGATCCGCGGCGAGCAGGAGGAACTGGAGAAAGAACGCGACAACCTGATCGCCATCCTCGGCAGCAAGGCCAAGCTGAAGAAGCTGATCAAGGACGAACTGCTGGCCGACGCCAAGAAGTTCGGCGACGCGCGCCGTTCGCCGCTGGTCTCGCGCACCGCCGCGCAGGCGCTGTCGGAGACCGAACTGGTCGCCAGCGAGCCGATGACCGTGGTCATCAGCGAAAAGGGCTGGGTCCGCGCGGCCAAGGGTCACGAGATCGACGCGGCCACCTTGAGCTATCGCGACGGCGACGGCTTGCTCGGCGCCGCACGCGGGCGCAGCACCCAGCAGGTCGCGTTCCTGGACTCGACCGGGCGTTCGTATTCGACGCTGATTCACAGCCTGCCGTCGGCGCGAGGCAACGGCGAGCCGTTGACCGGGCGGTTCGCGCCTGCCGCGGGCGCTTCGTTCCAGGCGCTGGTGGCTGGCGACAACGACATGCGCTTCGTTCTGGCCAGTTCTCATGGCTATGGCTTCGTCACTCGCTTCGAAAACCTCACCGGCCGCAACAAGGCCGGCAAGGCGATGCTGTCGCTGACGCCGAACGCGAAGGTGCTGCAGCCCGCGCAAGTGGGCGACGTCGAGCAGGATCGGGTGGTGGCGGTGACCAACGTCGGTCATCTGCTTGCGTTCCCGGTGTCGGAATTGCCCGAGCTGGATAAGGGCAAGGGCAACAAGATCATCGACATTCCCAAGGCCAAGCTCGGCACCGAGCGGGTGGTGGCGGTGGCGGTGGTGGCGCCGGGGGCTACGCTCAGCATCCGCTCGGGTGCGCGGACGATGAGTTTGTCGTTCAAGGAGTTGGAGCCGTATCTGGGCGCTCGCGCTACGCGTGGTGGGTTGTTGCCGCGTGGGTGGCAGAAGGTGGAAGGGTTGGCGGTGGAGTGAGGCGCTTCGCGCTGGCTTGATTGTTGGTAGAGACGCCCTGCATTGCGGGGCGTTTCTTTTTGGGGGCATGGCGTTAAGAGCAAATCCCCCCTGCCCCCCTTTTTCAAAGGGGGGAACTGCACGAGTGGGTGGTGTGGCACCGCGCCCTCTGGGAATTCGCCCCCTTTGAAAAAGGGGGCTGGCGCCTGCGTTGCCCGCTTCAGGTAGATGCCGCTGCGCCGGGGGATTTGCCGCGGACGCCTTCGCAAAGAAGCGCCCTGGATTGCGGGGCGTTTCTTTGGGGCGTGGCGCTAAGAGCAAATCCCCCCTGCCCCCCTTTTTCAAAGGGGGGGACTGCACGGGTGGGTGGTGTGGCACCGCGCCCTTTGGGAATTCGCCCCCTTTGAAAAAGGGGGCTGGCGCCTGCGTTGCCCGCTTCAGGCAGATGCCGCTGCGCCGGGGGATTTGCTGCGGGCGCCTTCGCAAAGAAACGCCCTGCATTGCGGGGCGTTTCTTTTTGAGGGATGGCGTTAAGAGCAAATCCCCCCTGCCCCCCTTTTTCAAAGGGGGGAACAGCACGGGCGTAGGGTGAGGACACCGCCCTCGAAAATTCGCCCCCTTTGAAAAAGGGGGCTGGCGCCTGCGTTGCCTGTTCCAGAAAGATGCCGCTGCGCCGGGGGATTTGCTCCACCCGCCACGCAACCCACTCAACCCCCGACGTAAGCCGCCAAATGCTTCCCCGTCAACGTAGACCGCGCCTTCACCAACTGCGCCGGCGTCCCCTCGAACACCACCTTGCCGCCATCGTGCCCCGCGCCCGGCCCCAGATCGATGATCCAATCCGCATGCGCCATCACCGCCTGATGGTGCTCGACCACGATCACCGACTTGCCGGCGTCGACCAATCGATCCAGCAACCCCAACAACTGCTCCACATCGGCCAGATGCAAGCCCGCGGTCGGCTCATCGAGCACGTAAACGCCGCCCTTCTCCGCCATATGCGTGGCCAGCTTGAGCCGCTGCCGCTCGCCGCCCGACAGCGTCGTCAACGGCTGCCCCAAACTCAGATAGCCCAGCCCCACATCGGCCAGCCGCTGCAAAATCGCATGCGCCGCCGGCAATTGCGCCTTGCCTGAGGCGAAGAACGTCTCCGCCTCGGCCACCGACATCGCCAGCACCTGGCTGATGTCCTTGCCGCCGAACTTGTATTTCAACACCTCGGCCTGAAAGCGCTTGCCCTCGCACTCCTCGCACACGCTGGCCACGCCGGCCATCATCGCCAGATCGGTGTAGATCACCCCGGCGCCGTTGCAGGTCGGGCACGCGCCTTCGGAGTTGGCGCTGAACAACGCCGGCTTGACGTCGTTGGCCTTGGCGAAGGCCTTGCGGATGGGTTCGAGCAGATCGGTGTAGGTCGCCGGGTTGCTGCGCCGCGAGCCGCGGATCGCGCCCTGATCGACCGAAACCACGCCCGCGCCGGCCGGAATCGAGCCGTGCACCAACGAGCTCTTGCCCGAACCGGCGACGCCGGTCACCACCACCAACACCCCCAACGGAATGTCGACATCGACCTTGCGCAGATTGTGGGTGCTGGCGCCGCGGATCTTCAGCGCGCCGGTGGCCGCGCGGGTCTTCTTCTTGAGTTGGGCGCGGTCGTCGAGATGACGCCCGGTCAGCGTCGCGCTGGCGCGCAGGCCCTCGACGCTGCCTTCGAAACACACCGTGCCGCCGCCGCTGCCCGCGCCCGGGCCCAGATCGACCACGTGATCGGCGATCGCGATCGCCTCGGGCTTGTGCTCCACCACCAGCACCGTGTTGCCCTTGTCGCGCAGACGCAGCAGCAACTCGTTCATGCGCTGGATATCGTGCGGATGCAGGCCGATGGTCGGTTCGTCGAACACATAGGTCACATCCGTCAGCGAGGAACCCAACTGGCGGATCATCTTGGTCCGCTGCGCCTCGCCGCCCGACAAGGTGCCCGACGGCCGTTCCAGCGACAGATAGCCCAGGCCGATTTCGACGAAGGAATCCAGGGTGTGGCCGAGCTTTTCCAGCAACGGCGCCAACGCCGGCTCCTTGAGCCCGCGCACCCACGCGGCCAGGTCGCTGATCTGCATGGCACACGCGTCGGCGATGTTGATGCCCTTGATCTTCGACGAACGCGCCGCTTCGCTGAGCCGGGTGCCCTTGCACTCCGGGCACACGCTGAAGGTCACCGCCCGCTCGACGAACGCGCGGATGTGCGGCTGCATCGCGTCGACGTCCTTGGCCAGGAACGATTTCTGCACCTGCGGGATCAGGCCGGTGTAGGTCAGGTTGATGCCGTCGACCTTGATCTTGGTCGGTTCTTTGTAAAGCAGGTCGTGCAGTTCTTTCTTGCTGAACTTGCGGATCGGCTTGTCCGGATCGAAAAAGCCGCAGCCGTTGAAAATGCGCCCGTACCAGCCTTCCATGCTGAAACCGGGAATGGTCAGCGCGCCCTGATTGAGCGACTTGCTGTCGTCGTAGAACGCGCTCAGATCGAAATCGGACACCGAACCGCGGCCTTCGCAGCGCTGGCACATGCCGCCGGTGCGGGTGAAGGTCTCGCGCACGGTCTTGGTCTTGGCGCCGCGTTCGACCGTGATCGCGCCGGCCGCCTTGACCGAGGCGACGTTGAAGGCGAACGCGCTCGGCGGGCCGATATGCGGTTTGCCGAGCCGGCTGAACACGATCCGCAGCATCGCATTGGCGTCGGTCGCGGTGCCGACGGTGGAACGCGGGTCGCCGCCCATGCGTTCCTGGTCGACGATGATCGCGGTGGTCAACCCGTCCAGCACGTCCACGTCCGGCCGCGCCATCGAGGGCATGAAGCCTTGCACGAAGGCGCTGTAGGTCTCATTGATCAGCCGCTGCGATTCGGCGGCGATGGTGCCGAACACCAGCGAGCTCTTGCCCGAACCGGACACGCCGGTGAACACGGTCAAGCGCCGCTTGGGCAACTCGACGCTGACGTCCTTGAGGTTGTTGACCCGCGCGCCCTGCACGCGGATCAGGTCGTGACGGTCGGCGGGGCTCTGCCCGGGCGACTGCGGTTGGGTCCTCTTGGACTTGCTCATCGTCTCTCCAGCGCTGCGATGTGGTGGGTGGTGGCGCGAACGCAGCGGGGCGGGCGCGACGCCGCGCCCGTCCCGCTGCGCGAACGGCGGATCAGGCCCGTTGTTGCAGACGGATCAAATTGCCGGCCGGATCGCGCACCGCGCAATCGCGCACGCCGTAGGGCTGATCGGTCGGTTCCTGCACGACTTCGGCGCCGCGCGCCTGCAACTGGTCGAAACTGCCGTCGACGTCGGCGGTGGACAGCACGATGATGCCGTAGGTGCCCTTGGCCATCATCTCGGCGATGGTGCGCTGCTCGTCTTCGGTGATGCCCGGGCTGGCCTTGGGCGGATACAGCACGATGGACGGCGCGGCGGGCTGGCCGGCGGGTCCGACCGTGATCCAGCGCATGCCGCCGTAAGCGACGTCGTTGCGCACCTCGAATCCGAGAATGTCGCGGTAGAAGCCCAGCGACGCCTCGGCGTTGTCGTGCGGGAGGAAGCTGGCGTGAATGGCGATGTCCATGGCGATCGGTCCTGTTGAGTGGCGGTTGAGGGCGCTCAGTCTATGGGCGCCTCGCTGGCGGCCGCTTCTCGATTCCTGATCGGTCTGGAAATTTGTTTGGCCACGCACGACGGGATCCCCGCCGTCGCCTGCGCGGCCTGGCGTTGGTACACGCTCGGCGGCATGCCCACCAGTTCGGCGAAGCGGGTGCTGAAGGTGCCCAGCGATGAGCAGCCGACCGCGAAACACACCTCGGTCACGCTCAGCTGGCCGACCCGCAGCAAGGCCATCGCCCGCTCGATCCGCCGGGTCATCAGATACGAATACGGCGATTCGCCGAACGCGAGCTTGAACTGTCGGCTCAGATGCCCGGCCGACATGCCTGCGCCGCTGGCCAAGGCCTCCACATCCAGCGGCTGTGCGTACTCGCGGTCGATCCGGTCGCGGACGCGGCGAAGCCGCGCGAGATCGCGCAGATGCGTGTCCACGACGGGGCGGTTGGTCATCCGCGCGATCCTGCCATCGCGCCGGACAAGGCTCAAGCCCGGGCCGCGAAAATTCGCGCGCCCAACCGCGCGTGTATACGAAAAAACACAGCCCGGCGCCGAGCGCGCGCTGGCACTCGACCCCGGGCCGCGATGCCGGCCCCTGTCGATCAGGGATTTTTCGGCTCATACAGCGAGTTCTTGTCCAGAGTGATCGATGCGCACTCGGGCAAGCCGCCGCCGGGCATGGTCACCAGCGGATCGTATCGGAAGTACAGCAGCGAACCGGAGTCGATCGCCTTGATCACCTCCAGCAAGTGCGGCGCCGTGGTCCCGCACTGCGCATACTGGCCTTGCGCGTTGGCGGCCTCGCAACGGCCGGAGATCGTGGTGGAGCCGGCCGAGGTGGCGAGCTGGCAGCCGATTCTCTGCTTGGAGTCGGCGCTGTTGCGCGCGCCCGGCAACGATCCGCTGACCGAATAGGAACCGGCGGAATTGAGGATCGAAACCTCGCTGGGTACTTTCTGACCCGCCGGCGCATCGACCGAAATACATGCGATGCCGGCGACCATCAACGCTGCGACGTAAGCCAATTTCATATGCTGTCCTTAGGTGGGTTCGCTTCCTGTACCGCGAGCGATCGCGGCGTTCGACCGGGCTTCGAACAGGCGCCGTGCCCGATCGACACGCCCCGCGCCCCTGTCCGCTCCGGCCGATCTATTGTGCGCAGACTTCGTCGCACAGCTCGCGAACCAGGCAGGCTCTGCGCTCGAATATCCATCGCTCGCACGCGATGAAGCGAACCTGCGACTCACCGGGCACCGCCGCAACGACGCTTCGCCGAGCGCTGGCATCGGCCTTGCCGACTCTGCCCGAACGCTGTCGTTGAACCGGTCAGTTCCATTTGCGCCCACCAGCGCAAACGCCGCCGGGAGTAGCCTTCGCTCACGCCCTCAAGGCGCCGCGCGAATCGCGCACGACACCAACGGAGATGGATATGAATCGCGAACAAGCCGAACAAGTCGCAGCCCATCTGGCTGCGGGGATGCTGGCCAGCGGCCAGTACGCCATGACCGACGACACCGGCAACGATGCCGAATTCGTCGCTTCGCTCTACAACGCCATCGTCGACAAGCTGGCGGCGCCGCGCGCGGGCGGCGGCGGTTGAGCGCGCGCTGATCCGGGCGCGCGCGGCGCGAAGGGCTTCGATCCGAAGCCCTTCGGCCGGCAGTTCGGACGTTTAGTACGACGCGCCGGCCGGCCTCGGCCGGCGTTCGAACATCGGCACGGTCGCACCCTTCGCTTCGCTGCCGTCGGTTTTCCAGACCAGGGTTTCGGCCGGAAACTCTTCCTTGCGCGTCATCGCATCGACCTTGCCGGCGATCAGCTTGGCCGCGCCCTCCACTTCGGGATTCCAGGCGTAGACGCCGGCCGCGCCGTACCACACCGCGGGCGTAGCCGCGTCCAGACGGCGATCGGGACACATCGTGTAGTGGCGCTGCGCCAATACCCGCAGCGCGCCGACCGGTACCGCGCGCACGCCCGGCGTGGTGCGCTCTTTGGAATGGCCGGGACACACGCGCGCAGATTCGGCCAGGGCCGACTCGTAGACTTGCGCGTCGCTTTGCGCGTAGGCGCTGGGCGCCAGCAAGGCGATAGCCAATACGGCGGCGCGCTTGAGCCAGCGCGCGCAAGCGGGGACGACTCGGGTTCGATCGGATTGCATGCACTGCTCCTTGGTTCGATGCCTGGTTCGACGCAACGGCGGATCGGATTCCTGGAACCGTCGGGCCGCGATCGCGCTGCAAAGCGCCATGCAACGGGCCGGTTGCGTCGCGCGCAGCATAGCCAGCGCCGGCGCGCGGCTTGTGAGCGAATCGTTACGGGTAACGCCGCGCTCATTGCCTGCTCACCCGATCGCCACGGACACGCGAAACCGCAGCGCCAGCCGCGGCCCAAAGCGTTCGTGCGCGGTGGATTCGCCCCATCCGCGCACAAACGCAGCCCCCGGCCCCTGACTTCGGACACGCGGCCACGGGTACAATGGGCGGATGTCAGGCCCTGCCGGCCGCGCGGGAGCGCAAGCCCACCCAAACCCGCCAGCCGCCCAGAAAGAACCTGTAAGCCATTGATTTAAAACACGGCCCCGTAGCTCAGCTGGATAGAGCATCCCCCTCCTAAGGGGAAGGTCACACGTTCGAATCGTGTCGGGGTCGCCACACCCGTGCAATGCGCGTCCCGCGCGTTGCCGCCGCGCCCGCCGCGGCGCCGCTTTTCCCGTTACTGCCACGCCCCCCGGCGTGCCACCACTTGGAGCTTTCGGTATGACCCACCCCGTTCTCGCCGCCCTGGGACTTAAAGACAACGAGTCCGGCACCTATCTCGGCCACGGCGAATGGTCCAAGACCGCCGACGCCGGCGTGCTGGAACCCGTCAACCCCACCGACGGCGAAGTGCTGGCACGCGTGCAGGCGTCCTCGCAGAGCGATTACGACACCATCGTCGCCCGCGCCCAGGCCGCCTTCGCGGTGTGGCGCACCACCCCGGCGCCGCGCCGCGGCGAAGCGATCCGCCTGTGCAGCGACGCGCTGCGCAAGCACAAGGACGCGCTGGGTTCGCTGGTCGCGCTGGAAATGGGCAAGTCCAAGCCGGAAGGCGACGGCGAAGTGCAGGAGATGATCGACATCGGCGATTTCGCCGTCGGTCTGTCGCGTCAGCTGTACGGCCTGACCATGCACTCCGAACGTCCGGGCCACCGCATGTACGAGCAGTGGCACCCGCTCGGCATCGTCGGGGTGATTTCCGCGTTCAACTTCCCGGTCGCGGTGTGGGCCTGGAATTCGTTCATCGCGGCGATCTGCGGCGACATCACCATCTGGAAGCCCTCGCCCAAGACCCCGCTGTCGGCGATCGCTTCGATGAAGATCTGCAACGAAGCCCTGCGCGCCGGCGGCTTCCCGGACATCTTCTTCCTGTTCAACGATGCCGGCACTGAGCTGGCTTCGAACTTCGTCGACGACAAGCGCATCGGCCTGGTCAGCTTCACCGGTTCGACCAAGGTCGGCCGCCACGTCGGCGAGCGCGTCGCCCGCCGCATGGGCCGTTCGCTGCTGGAACTGGGCGGCAACAACGCGATCATCGTCGACGCTTCGGCCGATCTGAAGCTGGCGATTCCGGCGATCGTGTTCGGCGCGGTCGGCACCGCCGGTCAGCGCTGCACCACCACCCGCCGTTTGTTCGTGCACGAGTCGATCCATGACGACGTGCTGGCCAAGCTGATCACCGCCTACAAGCAGGTCGAGAAGAAGATCGGCGATCCGACCGACCCGGCCAATCTGATGGGCCCGCTCAACAGCCAGGACGGCGTGCAGGCGTATCTGGACGCCATCGCCAAGGCCAAGGCCAGCGGCGGCAAGATCGAAACCGGCGGCGAGCGCATCGAGCGCAAGGGCAACTTCGTGTTGCCGGCCATCGTCACCGGCCTGAGCAACGACGCCGAAGTGGTGCAGACCGAAACCTTCGCGCCGATCCTGTACGTGATGAAGTTCAAGACCCTGGACGAGGCCGTCGCGCTGCAGAACGACGTGCCGCAGGGCCTGTCGTCGTCGATCTTCACCGCCAACCTCAAGGCCGCCGAGGCGTTCTTGTCGGCCGCCGGTTCCGACTGCGGCATCGCCAACGTCAACATCGGCACCTCCGGCGCCGAAATCGGCGGCGCGTTCGGCGGCGAGAAGGAAACCGGCGGCGGCCGCGAGTCCGGCTCCGACGCATGGCGCGCCTACATGCGCCGTCAGACCAACACGATCAACTACTCCGATTCGCTGCCGCTGGCGCAGGGCATCAAGTTCGATCTGTAAGCCAGTACGACGCGGCGGACGATGGATAGCTTCGATCCGCCGCAAGGTCCGTTGCCGCCGGGGTTTCCCCTGGCGGCGATGGATTCCCGCGGACACCCTGTCGTCGAAGGCAGCCGCGTGCGGATACCGGCGATGCCGCAGTGGGTGATCCATGATCTGCCCGAGGACGAGATCGTCCGGCTGCGCGCATTCGAAGGCCGCGTGCTGCCGGTGCTGAAAATCGATGGCTTCGGCTATCTGTGGTTCGGCGAACGCAATCCGTGGTTTTGCTTGATGCCAACCGAAGTAACGCTCGAAAGCGAATCCATCCGAGCGGGCAAAGATACGGACGACTGATCTAGCGCAGCTTCAACGCCTGCACCGGCGCCACCCGGCCGACGGATTTCACATGGATGCGCAAGCCATCGATGAGGGAACATGAAGATCGGCATCCATAAAAGCGACCCGCCGATGCCGCAGCGCGAGGACGCGCTGTTCGTAATCGAAGGCGTGCTTGATCGCTTGCTGATCGAAGACGACCCGGATCGGCTGCTGTCGCGCATCGCACAGCCACCCGACGACGACAACGGCCCTGCCCGCCCCGACGCCGCCATCGCCCAAGCCGCAAGCGACATCGAACGCGCGCTGTATTTCGCCGAAGACATGCAGTACTTCGTCGGCCTGATCGACGGCCAACCCATTTGCGGCGAATTCGCCGGCGCCGACAAGCTCAAGCCGGGCCACCGCGTGAAAGCCGCGGTTTCGCGCAGCGGCCAGGCGCTGCGCGCGCACGCGATCCTCGATCCGCAACAAGGCTGGTTGTGGGTCCACCATCCGCGCGGCAGCGCCGCCGACGCGAAGGCCGAGCGCAGACTCGCGCTGTGGCTGTTTGTTGCTTGCTACCTCGGCATGGCCGTGTTCTTCGCGCTGGCGTCCTGGTCGTCGGGCCCTGGACCACACAGTCCGGCGCAAATCCAGCTGTGGATCCTGATCGGCAACGCGGCCGTATTCGGCGCCATGGCCTTGTCGGCCAATTACCGGATGGACCGGCCCGCACAGCCCAATAATCGGTTGCTCGGCCTGCTCGGCTTTGTCGATCCGCGCCGGGTCGATCTGAGCCGATATCCCATCGGCGATGTGGAAATGCGCAAGCGCATGGCCTTCATCCGCGCCAACAAACAAGCGCTGCGCACGGGCCGGACGCTGCTGACCGACACCCCGGAACTGCTGCGCGAATCCAGCGACCGCCACCGCAACGTCTACGACTACCGGCAAGCGATCGCCGACGGCAAGGCGACGGTAAAACGCTAAGCCGATTCGCGCAGGAAGCGTTGGCGAACGCAGCAAAACCACCGATCCAAACACGCCTATCCGAGCGCCCGGCGCGCTGCGCCTGAGCCGGTGGTCGCAGACCGCGGCAGCGCCGCTTGACCCTCCGCGACCCGCGTGTCTAGCGTGATTTCGCCAGATGGACTGGCGACACATGAGGGAAGTCTTGTGAACACACGGAACCGTAGCATCCGCCTGCGCCTGGGCGCGCTCGCCCTGGCCGCGTTCGGCTTCGCCGCCACGCTCAGCGCCACCGCCGCCGCGCCGGGCTGCGATCACTGCCTGGGCGAGTATCAAGCCTGCCGCTCGGCCGGCGGCGATTACGACACCTGCGTCAACGCGTTCTGGTCCTGCGAGATCGCCGGCGGCTGCGCGATCAGTCTGCCGCCGGATTTCTGAGCCCGGCTCGCGCGCTCATCGCGGTGAAAACCGAAGCCCGCGACCGCCAGGCCGCGGGCTTCGTCGTGTCGGCGCCGGCGGACGAATCGCCGCGCATCGGCGCATTCGCCGGCGCGGGCAGGTATCCTGCGGCCGAAACCATTCATGGAAGGCCGCTATGCAAACCCCCGTCCGCCAGACCAATGTCCTGGCCATCCTCAGCCTGATCTCCGGCATCCTCGGCTGGACCCTGCTGCCGCTGGTGGGCAGCATCGCCGCGATCGTCACCGGCCACATGGCCCGCGGCCAGATCCGCCGCGAGCGCGAGCGCTTCGATGGCGACGGCCTGGCCATCGCCGGCCTGATCCTGGGCTGGGCCTCGGTGATCCTGGGCATCCTGACCCTCGTGGTGGTGATCGTGTTCTTCGGCGGCCTGGCCGCGATCCTGGCGTTCGCCGGCAACCACTGAGCCCGGCCGCAAGGCCGTATCGCCGCGCAAGTTGTGAACGCGCTCGCATTCGGCCGGCGCATGCCCACGGCGGCGGCACACCGCAACAACCACCGATACAGCGGGCGTTTTGCCGTTTACCCCGCTCCCGCCGCCGGCCCCGCGCCGGCGGCGGCGTTTGCGCGGTCCCTCCGCTTGGCCGCGACGCTCGCCTGCGGCACGCCGCTTAGGCGATAATCTCGCCAACGACCGCTTCGGCCCCCACCGACCACGTGTACAGTCTCGCCCGACCCTTTTTGTTCGGCCTGGATGCCGAGCGAGCCCACGGCCTTGGTCTGACCGCGCTGGAAACGGCTTATCGCAGCGGCCTCAACCCGCTGATGTCGCGCCAGCCCAAGCCGCTGCCGACCAAAGTCCTGGGCCTGAGCTTCCCCAATCCGGTCGGCCTGGCCGCCGGCCTGGACAAGAACGGCGCCCACATCGACGCCCTGCTCGCCCTGGGCTTCGGCTTCATCGAGATCGGCACCGTCACCCCCAAGCCGCAGGCCGGCAATCCCAAGCCGCGCATGTTCCGGCTGCCCGAGCAACAGGCGGTGATCAATCGCCTGGGCTTCAACAACGAAGGCGTCGACGCGCTGGTGCGCAACGTGTCCAAGGCGCGCCGCAATCGCGGCCTGCTCGGCATCAACATCGGCAAGAACAAGGACACCCCCAACGAGAGCGCGGAGAACGATTATCTCTACTGCCTCGAACGGGTGTATCCGCTGGCCGACTACATCACCGTCAACATCTCCTCGCCCAACACCGCGGGCCTGCGCGAGTTGCAGGAAGAGCAATCGCTGCGCCGCCTGGTCGGCACCTTACGCGAGGCGCAGGAGAAGTTCGCCGCGCGCGAAGGCAAGCGCGTGCCGATGCTGGTCAAGATCGCGCCGGACCTGTCCGACGACGACATCGAAGCCGCCGGCCGGGTGCTGGGCGAGCTGCAGGTCGACGGGGTCATCGCCACCAACACCACCATCGCCCGCGAAGGCGTGGAAGCCAGCCCGTTCGCCGGCGAAGCCGGCGGCCTGTCCGGCGGCCCGCTGATGAGCCAGTCGACCACGGTGCTGCGCAAGATGCGCACCCGCCTGCCCGAAAGCATCCCGATGATCGGCGTCGGCGGCATCCTCACCGGCGCCGACGCGGTCACCAAGATGGCCGCCGGCGCGAGTCTGGTGCAGTGCTATTCCGGCCTGGTCTACCGCGGGCCGGCATTGGTGCACGAATGCGTCGAAGCGATCCGCCGCCGCAAGGAAGCGCCCAGCCGCGGCCATGTGCCGCCGACGATCTGAGCGCACCGCCATCTCTCCACTTCCCGCCCGGCCGGTCTGTCGCGCATGAACCCCAACATCCGCATCGTGCGCGATGCCAGCCTGCGCGAGCGCAACACCTTCGGCGTCGCCGCGCGCGCGCCCTGGCTGGTGTCGGTGGACAACGCCGCCGATCTGCCCGAAGCGCTGCAGGCCGCGCCGTTGCGCGACGGCCTGGCGCTGGCCCTGGGCGGCGGCAGCAATCTGTTGTTCGCCGGCGATCCAGGCGGCGCAGTGCTGGAACTCAGCGGCCGCGACGTGCGGGTGCTGGAACAAGACGGCGACCGCGCGATCCTGCGCGCCGACGCCGGCGTGCAGTGGCATGGTCTGGTCATGCAGTCGCTGGCGCTGGGCTACGCGGGCCTGGAGAATCTGGCGCTGATTCCGGGCACCGCCGGCGCCTGCCCGATCCAGAACATCGGCGCCTACGGCGTGGAAGTGCGCGACTTCATCCACGCGGTGGAAGCCTTCGAACCCGCCAGCGGCCAATGGCATCGTTTCGATAACGCCGCCTGCGCCTTCGCCTACCGCGACAGCCGCTTCAAGCAAGCGCCCGACCGTTATCTGATTACCGCAGTCGAATTCGCCTTGTCGCGCACGCCTTCGCTCAAGCTCGATTACGCCGGCATCGGCGAAGAACTCGCGGCGATGGGCGTGGACGCGCCGAGCGCGCAGAACGTCGCCGAGGCGGTGATCGCGATCCGCAGCCGCAAGCTGCCCGACCCGGCGGTGCTCGGCAACGCCGGCAGCTTCTTCAAGAACCCCATCGTCCCCGCGACACAAGCCGAGGCGCTGTTGGCCGATCATCCGGCGATGCCGGTGTTCCGCGGCGCCGACGCCGACACCCGCAAACTCTCCGCCGCCTGGCTGATCGACGCCTGCGGCTGGAAAGGCCACCGCGACGGCGGCGCCGGCGTGTCGGCCGCGCACGCGCTGGTGCTGGTCAATCACGGCGGCGCCACCGGTCTGCAACTGCTGGACCTGGCCCGCCGCATCGCCGATTCGGTGCGCGCGCGCTTCGGCGTGGCGATCGAACCCGAACCGCGGATCGTCGGCGCGCGCTGGTGAACGCACAGGCGCCGTCGAATCCCTTACGCGCCGCGGGCCTGATGCTGGCCAGCACCCTGTGCTTCGGGGTGATGGCGATTTCGATCCGGCTGGCCTCGCAATCGCTGCACACCTTCGAGGTCGCGTTCTTCCGCAACCTGTTCGGCATGCTCGCGGTGCTGCCGCTGCTGCTGGGCGCGCAACGCGCTGAGCTGCGCACCAAACAACTGCCGAAGTATTTCGTGCGTTGCCTGATCGGGATCTGCTCGATGCTCGCCGGCTTCTGGGCGATCGGGCACCTGCCGCTGGCGCAGGCGATTTCGCTGACCTACTCCACCCCGATCTTCGTCACCATCGCCGCGGTGCTGTTTCTGGGCGAACAAGTGCGCGCGCGCCGCTGGCTGGCGGTCGCGGCCGGATTCATCGGGGTGTTGGTGATCGTGCGGCCGGGTTCGGCCGAGTTCTCCATCGACTCGCTGGCGGCGCTGTTGGCCGCGGTGCTGGGCGGGGTGATCTCGATCCAGATCAAACAGCTGTCGAAGATCGATTCGGCCAACACCATCGTGCTGTACACCTATTCGTTCTGGGTGCCGATGTCGTTGATCCCGGCGCTGTTCGTCTGGCAATGGCCGCACGGCATCACCTGGGTGTGGATCGTCGCCGCGGGCATTTTCGGCACCGGCGGGCAAGTGCTGTGGACGCATGCGCTCAAGCTCGGCGAAGTGTCGGCGCTGACCCCGATCAGCTTCACCCAGCTGCCGCTGGTGGCCATCGCCGGCTGGCTGTGGTTCGGCGAATCGCTGGACCGCTACACCGTGATCGGCGCGGCGATCATCCTCGGCTCCAACGCCTACATCGCCCATCGCGAAGCGCTGTTGGCGCGGCGGCGCGCGTCGGCCGCCGCGACCGCGGGCGCGGTGCCCGGCGAGTAAGCGCCAGCGCGGTTTCAGGCGCGATCACACAAGCCGCAAGACCTGCGACACGTTCGCGCATTCGTCGATGTCAGTCACATGCTGCAGCGCAAGAATCGGCGCGCGCGCGGCCGTTTTCCGTGACCGGTAACGGGGCAATAGCGGTCACTGGCGAACGCATTCGCGGTCAATGTGCCCCCACGGCGCCAAACATGCGCAATCGCGATTGACCGGTAACGCCCCCGGGGCTATCCAGACGCTGCAGTACGGAGGGGAACCCGGCCGCGCGCACGCCCTAGCACGCGCCGGAGCGCGTTTGCCTCCTCCCTTCATGACGATCCAAGGAGAGAGACATCATGGCACTGAGCCGTCATCTGGCCGTCGTCCTTGTGGGCGGCGCGGTCGCGCTGTCCAGCCTGCCCTCGCAGGCCGAGCAAGGCGACTACGGTTTCTTCGAAACGATCCGCAACCTGTTCTCGCCGCCCAAGGCCGACAACAAGGTCCAGCCCGCGCAACGCGTCGGCAATTTTCCGCTGCTGAGCCGCGACGCCGCCCGCGCCGACGGTTTCGACCCGGCCGCCTATTACCAGTGGCAGACCGTGCAACTGCCGGCGGAAACCGGCGCGATCTGCGGCAACGGTTCGCCGTACAAAATCTTCGTCAACCGCGTGCCCAACACCACCAACACCATCATCTACATGGAAGGCGGCGGCGCGTGTTGGGACTACGCCAGCTGCACCGGCGCCACCGGCGTGCGCGGCGCGCGCAATCCCAACGGCGTGCCCGACGACTACATGAAGCTGCTCAATCCCGGCGCCAGCCTGGTCAGCCCGTTCGTGACCCGGGTGAGCCCGTTCGATGCGGTCAAGACCCAGGGCTGGAACATGGTCTACGTGCCCTACTGCACGGGCGATATCTACAGCGGCGACAAGATCGCGCAATACGCCGATCCGACCGGGCAGAAGCCGCCGCTGGTGTGGCACCACAACGGACTGCGCAACACCCGTGCGATCACTGCCTGGCTCAAGGACAACCTGCCGCGTCCGGGCCAGATGCTCAGCACCGGCTGCAGCGCCGGCGGCGCCGGCAGCCTGATTTCCTACGACTCGGTGCGCAGCGACCTGGCCCCGACCAGCGCCTATCTGATCGACGACTCCGGCCCGATCTTCCCGACCCCGCGCAACGGCAATCCGGCCGAATACCCCTCGCAGCCGCTGATGAACAAGATCCGCGACGTGTGGGGCCTGGACGCGCCGAACGGCCCGCTGGCGTTCCTGGCTTCGGGCTTGCCGCAAATCGATCTGAACGAGTTGGGTTCGATCTACCCGGCCCTGGCCAACAAGCACCGTAACGACCGCCTCGGCCAGACCCACTTCTGGCAGGATCTGAATTACTCGTCGTATTCCTACGAGCGCTTCCACGACGACATCCTCCAGGCGCCGAACCAAGCGGCCAAGGAAGCGTTGATCCACGCCAAGTGGGGCAGCGACACCACCCGTCTGGCCGCGCGCTTGAACACGCTGGACAACTTCGGCGGCTACTTCCCGCAATACCGCGCCTTGAACGAAAGCCACTGCACCACGATCGTCGATTTCAAGAACGGCGACGTGCAGGCGCAGAACCTGGAGCTGAAGCACTTCATCGACAGCGTCCTGGACGGCAACGGCAAGGTGCTCGACGCCAGCGAGCAGAGCGACGCGGCCGACAAGGCCAAGCCGTTCAATCTGCTGTATTGGCTGGTCGATCAGCTGTTGGCTTGATCGGCGGCGCCGGCATGAAACGCCATACCGCCATGCTCGGCCTGGCCCTGACCGTCGCGGCGTTCGCCGCGGCGGTCAGCCTGGGCTGGCTGCCGATCTACCCCGCCCGCGCCGATAGCGCGCCCACACCGCTTGCGGTCGCCGCGGTGGCCAACGCCAGCCAGGGCACGCCGCTGCAAAATCTGCTGTCGACACCGCAGGCGCGCAGCTACCAACAGCGTCAACAGTTCCAGCAAGACGCGCGCGTCTTCTTCCGCGATGCCGCCAAGCTGGGCCCGGTGGACCGCGAACGCCGCGCGCAGGCGTTGCAAGGCCAGATCGACGCTTACGAACAAGCACGCGAGCTGTCCGCGGGCGAAAGCCTGATGCTGCGGATCGGCCTGATCCAGGCCACCGAATCCGACCCGGCGCGGCAGAAAGCGCTGGTGCAACAACTGGCGCAACGCTACCGCGGCGATGCCGACCGGCTCGAACAACGTTGGGCCGAGCAACAACGCAACGACCCGCGCTTTCAGAGCTACAAGCAACGCGAACGCATCGTCGTCGATGAGGTGATGGCGATGGCCCAGATTCCGGGCGGGCTGTCGCGCAACGAGTACCTGCGGCAACGCCTGCAAGCCGAGCGCGAACGGGCGTATCGCTGACCGGCGCGCTTGCGGCGGCGCCCGCCGCAAGCGCCTGGGCGCCCTCGCCCCGGGCCGGCCCGGATACCGGCCGGTCGCCCACACGTTCGATGGCCGACCGGCCATCGGCCGCGTCCAGGCCCAACTCCCGCGCGCGGAGCACGCATCCGCAAGCCGGTCAACACGCCGCTTGTACGGATTGCGCAAGCATCGATACCGGTCACGGCGCGACCGCGACCGACTGCCTGCGCGCGTTCCCACGCCTGCAATGTCGCTTGGCTACACTCGGATCGAACTTGGCGCCGCGCTTACGCGGCCGCCCCGACCGAGGAACCCGATGCAGGTGAAGACCAACGATTACGTCGAGCTCAAGAGCGAGATCCTCGACGGCATGCGCAGCTACATGGAAGACCTCGCCCAGGACGGCGCCGACGCGGGTTACAACACCGGCGACGTCGACCAGTGCGAGCGCATCATCGATCGTTTTCTCGACGCCATCGCCGAGGCGATAGAGAACGGCGATCGTGCCGCCGCGCGCGCCAGCGTCCGCCATGCGGTGCTCGCGCTCAACGCGCTCAACGCGCACTGCGGCTACAACCTGATCGAAACCGACCAGCGCGAAGGCCTGTGCGAACTGATCCAGGGCGCCGCCAGCGAGGCCGGCGCGGTCGCGGGCGAGGAAGACATCACCGAAGCCTGGCGCGAGTGGTGACGCCGCCGGGTCGCGGCGGCTGAGCTAGGGCTCGGCGCGGCCGCCGTCGCGATCGCGCGGGTAACGCTTGCTGAGCGCGAACGCCGGCAACCACGCCTCGCGGCGGATCGTCCACAGCTCGTAGGTCGGCGCGAACTGGTCGATCGCGTCCAGGGATCCCAGATTCACTTCGACTTCGTCGGCGCTGCGCCCGAACACCGAGGAGCCGCAGCGCGGGCAGAAAAACCGCCCGCGGTAGTCGCGGGTTTCGCCTTCGATGGTCACCGCCGCTTCGGGGAAGATCGCCGAGGCGTGGAACAAGGCGCCATGGTGTTTGCGGCAATCCAGGCAATGGCACACTCCGACCCGATACGGCTCGCCCGTCGCCACGATCCGCACCTGACCGCACAGACAACCGCCGGTGAATCGTTGCATGCCGCGCCTCCTTCGAACCCAGTCGGACATCGTCGCGACCCACGGTAACGCCTTTTCGCACTCGGCGATGCGCGCCAACGCGCGTTTGCGCCCACCCAAACCGGCGCACAAAAAAAACCGGGCCCGCGAACGGGCCCGGCGTGTTTCATCGATCCGACCGCTAAACGATCAGCGCGGAGTAACCGTCAAGGCCACCCGCAACGCGACCTTCGGCCGAACCGGATCGTCGCTGGTCACGCAGACATAGCCCACGTGCGAACCCGCGGCCAGGCCGGCGGTGTTGATCCGCACCCGATTGGCCAGTTCGCTGTTGCCGCGCACCCGGCCGAACGCGCGTTGCGGCGCGCCGATCCACGGCGCCCCGCAGGCGGTCTGGCCTTGAACGTCGAAGGCCAATCCGGCGAAGCCCGCGCCCGCGCCCCAGGCGCCCGAACCGCTGGGATCGATGGCGATGGAACGGAACTGGTTGTCGCCGGTGTTGGAGGCGTACCAGACCCAACGGTTGGCGAAGCTGGTGCGCGCGTTGACCACCAGCCAGTAACGGCCCGCCGGCAACTGCACGTTCTGTCCGGCCGCGACCAGATCCAGGGTGATGTTGGCGCCTGCCACGGTTACGCCGGCCGCATTGGGCGCGGCCGTGTAACTCCACACCGCGGTTCCGGCCAGCGGGTGGCCGCTGGGATTGCCGGACGTATCGGCGTACACGCTCCAGGTCAGGCTGCTGGCCACGCTGGCCAAGGCCGCCCCGCTGGACACGAAACCCTGCGAGAACAGCTTGGACAACTGAGTGTTGCCGGTGACAGCGAAGTCGTCGGCGGAGAACTGCGCCAGCAGGCCGCCGGCCGAAGCCGGATCGGTGTAGACGGTGCTGCGGAAACCGCTGCTGACGCCATCGGCCGTCGAATGGCTGAGGGTGATCGCGGCGGTGCCGGTGTTGTCGACTTCGAACTCCAGCGGCGATGCGCTGCGGCTGGCGATGCGGAAATCGGCGAAACCGCTGCGGCCGGCGGGCAAGCTGACCGCGATCTGCTCCGGAGCGAGCGCGATCTGCGGCGGCGGCACCGCGACGGCGATCGGCAGGTGCAACTGCGGCGTGTTCTGGCCGAGCAAGGGCTTGAGCTCCAACTGGCCGTGATGCCAGGCACCGTCCATCGCATACGACGGCGTCAGCACGAACACCTTGACCTTGCTGGTCTGGCCCGGCGCCGACAACACCAGCGGCGGGAACGCGATGCCCTGCACGCCCTTGACCTGCGCCACATACAGCTCGAGCTTGCCTTGCGCGTGACGGAACTTGCGCTCGAAGCTGCACGAGCTGTAGCAACTGCTGGACGCCATGCTGGCCAGATTCAACGCCGACACGTCGCCGCCCTGGGCCGGATCGGCCGCGAGGAAGTTGGCCGTGGTCTCGTTGAGCACCAGGCCCGAACGCACCGCCTGATCGACCTGGATGCGGCCGGCGCCCATCGCGAACGCATCGGCCGGAGTGACTTCGTCTTCCTTGAACACCTTGGTGGTGGAGGTCATCATCAGCGCCGACTTGATCTCGGCCGAGGTCCACGCCGGCTGAGCCTGACGCAGCAGCGCGGCGGCGCCGGCCTGATGCGGCGAGGCCATCGAGGTGCCGCTGAGCAAGCCGACCACGTTCTCGCTGCCGGTCACGGTGGTGCCGGAAATCACCGCCAACACATTGACGCCGGGCGCGGTGACGTCGGGCTTGATCAGATCCAGACCGACCGCCGGGCCGCGCGAACTGAAGCCGGCGAGCACGTCGGGCGTGTTCGGAATCGGCGTGGCCGGGAAGTTGATCCCGCCGGTGGCGGTGTTGCCGTTGCCGGCGGCGAAATCGCGGATCGCATCGCTGTCGGTCTGCGCGGCCATGAACGCGGGAATGGTCGTGCCCGGCACGCTCGGCGTAGTCAGCGCCGGCTGGTTGTTGGCGATCAACACCGCCACCGCGCCGGCGTTCTTGGCGTTGTTGACCTTGTCGGTGAAGTTGCAGGTGCCGCGGCGGACTACCGCGATCGCGTTCTGGAACGTGTTGGCCGGGAACGCGGCGCAACCGTCGTTGGCGGTGTCGATGCCGGCGCTCACCCGTACCGGCGTGGTCGGCGGCAGGGTCGCGGTGAACGGCGCGCCGGACGAGCCTTCGGTCAACTGCACCGCCTGCAACGCCGGCGGCACCGCGCCGGGGCCGGTGATCTGCAACAGATAGGCGAAGGTGCCGCGGCCGTGATTGGCCGCCGCGGTGGTCGAGGTCCACGGCTGACGATGGCCGGTGGTGTTCGGGCCCGGGCCGCTGTTGCCGGCCGAGGTGGCGATGAAGATGCCCGCGTCGGACGCGTTGAGGAACGCCAGCGACACCGCCTCGCCCCACGGCGAACCGCCGCCGCCGATCGAGTAATTGATCACGTCCACGCCGTCGGCGATGGCCTGATCGATCGCCGCCACCGCCGAGGTGTTCGGGCACGAGCCCTGATTGGTGGCGATGTTGGTGTAGCAGATGTCGTAGGCGATGATGTTGGCGTGCGGAGCGACGCCGGAGATGCGGATGTCGCGTCCCTTGAAGTTGGCGGTCCAGGCGTTGCCGGCGGTGGTCGAGGCGGTGTGGCTGCCGTGGCTGTTGGTGTCGCCGAAACCGGGTTCTTCGCGAATGCCCGGCACGCCGCAGGTGTTGCCCGGCGCGCCGCAGACGAAGTCCCAGCCGCCGATCAGCTTGTCGTTGCAGCGGCCTTCGTCGACGCCGCCGGGCGCGCAGGTGCCGATGTAGTTGCCGCTGCCGTTCGGATTGACGTGGTGATAACCGGTGTCGTCGACCGCGGCGAAGGCCGGGCTGCCGAAATTGATGCCGGTATCGAGAATGCCGACCACCACGCCTTCGCCGCGGAAGTTGGTGGGGTTGGCGTTCCACAGCGACGGCGCGCCGATCAGCTGCGGGCCGACGTCGGTGTCGAGCGCGTACTCGCGGTATTCCTCGACCAATTCCACGCCAGGCAATTTGGCCACGCGCGCGGCCTCGTTCTGGGTCATCTGGGTGACCACGCCGTTGACCGCGTGATGCATGCGCCGCTCGATCTGCAGCGGACGGCCGAGCAATGAGCGGATGCCGCTTTCGTGATCGCGCTGGGCGCGGTCGAGGTACTGCACGTAGCCGCGCGCTTGCGCGCTGCGCACATCGACGCGGCTGCTGCCGCCTGCGCCCTTGGCCAGCGCCGCGTTGGCGTTCTGCGCGCCTTGCAGGCGCTGCGGCGCCGGCAGGCCGGCGATGTCGCCGTGATAAGCGCTCACCGGCGCTTCCTTGTACAGCACGATGTAGCGGCTGCTGCGGGTCTCCAGCCCGCTGTCGTTGCGTTGCGGCGACGGCGCGCCGCCGATGGTGCCGGCATCGGCCGGGCTGTCGCCGCTGAGACCGCGTACCGCGGCTCCGGCGAGCGCCGCCAGCCCGACCAGGCTGATGGCGATCGTCAATCGATTGACTACGTTGGGCATCGAGTGGTCCTCCACGTGGTTCTTTCGCGAAGACACCGCCGCACGCCCGCCCCCTTGCCAGGCACGTCGCGGTCCTAGTTGGGGAGAGAGATCGGCGCAGTCGACGTCGTCCGTGTGCCGAGCCAGCAAAGCGGCTCGACCGACCGTCCCTCCCGCAACGCCCGCGCGCATTCGTATGCGCCGGACCGAACTTCCCACCCACCCGGAACACTGCGCGAGGCGGCGAAGTTACGACGTGACCATACGCACATTTCCGATGCGGTTACATATGGAAACGAGGCATGTTTCAGGCTTGAAACCTTTGTTGGCTTTTCTCGATACGCCAGCGCACAGAGGCGTTTGCGCACGGCACGCGAGTACGCGCGTCGCGAAGCGTCGCCGAAAACCGGCGGACGCTTGCGCGGTATCGCAACGCGACAATCGCTGCGCGGCGGAGTTCATTGACCTTAATGCGCAAGAGTGCGCGAAGCTCGCGGACGGTATCGCGACCACGCCCGGCCGCTGGCCGAGCTTCAACCCGGCGCGATCGAATTCAGGATGCGAAGGCGCAGCCGAGCGGCCGCATCAAGCTTGGTGCAGCGTCCAGGGCTGGCGCGCGCCGGCGCGATACACCAGCAGATACACCGCCACCACCCAGGCGGTGGCGACCGACCAGCCGGCGAGGATGTCGGAGGGGTAATGCACGCCCAGGTACAGGCGCGAGAAGCCCACCAACGGCACGAACGGCACCATCAAGGCCAGCACCGGCCAGCGCCAGCGCGTGCGCCAGCTCAGCAGGATCAGCACCGCCGCCAGGGTCATCGAGCCCATCGCGTGGCCGCTGGGAAAACTGTAGTTGTGCTCCGGCGCGATCGACTCCCACAACGACGGCCGCTCGCGCGCGAAAAACTGCTTGGCGGCGATGTTCAACAGCGCCGAGCCGCCCAGGGCGATCGCGGCGAAGCTGGCTTCGCGGAAACGGCGGCGCAGGCTCAGCACCATCACCAGGCCGATGTCGAACGGCACCACGCCATACATGTAGCCCAACTGCGAGAACAGCACGAACAGGCGGTCGAATCCCTCGCGCGCCAGGCTGTGCGCGTATTCGAGCACCGGCACGTCGAAGACGATGGCTTCCTGCTCGTGGATCTCATCGGCCAATTCGGCGAAGGCCCACAGCGGCAGCAACAGGCCGGCGAACACCAGCAACAGCATCCAGCCGTGCCGCCGCAGCAGGTTGAGGCCGAAACGCGCTTCTTGCTTCAGCGCGTTGTCGTCGCCGCCGCGCTCGGCTTCGGCCGAAGCGCGCGCGGAGGATGGATTCCCACCGGGCTCGGTCACGCGGTTCAGGCGCCGGCGACGCGAGCGTTGTAGTGGCGCTCGACGTAGGTGTCGATCAGCGCGACGAATTCCTGGGCGATGTTCTCGCCGCGCAGGGTCACGGTCTTCTCGCCGTCCTCGAACACCGGCGCCGACGGCGACTCGCCGGTGCCCGGCAAGGAAATGCCGATATTGGCGTGACGCGATTCGCCCGGCCCGTTGACGATGCAACCCATCACCGCCAGGGTCAGGTTCTCCGCGCCGGGATGGGTGATCTTCCACTCCGGCATCTTGGCGCGGACGTGCTCTTGCACGGTCTGGGCCAATTCCTGGAAGAAGGTGCTGGTGGTGCGGCCGCAACCGGGACAGGCGGTGACCATCGGCGTGAACGCGCGCAGGCCCATGGTCTGCAGCAGTTCCTGGGCGACGATCACCTCATTGGTGCGCGACTGCCCAGGTTCGGGCGTCAGCGAAATGCGGATGGTGTCGCCGATGCCTTCCTGCATCAGCACGCCGAGCGCGGCGCTGGAGGCGACGATGCCCTTGCTGCCGATGCCGGCTTCGGTCAAACCCAAATGCAGCGCGTAATCGCCGCGCGTGGCCAGTTCGCGATACACCGCGATCAGTTCCTGCACGCCGCTGACCTTGGCGCTGAGCACGATGCGATCGGCCGGCAGCCCCAGCTCGACCGCGCGCGCGGCCGAATCCAGGGCCGAACGGATCAACGCCTCGCGCAAGACCCGGCCCGCGTCCCAGGGTTCGGCGCGGGTATGGTTTTCGTCCATCAGCTGCGCGGCCAGGGCCTGATCGAGCGAGCCCCAGTTGGCGCCGATCCGCACCGGCTTGGCGTACTTGATCGCGAACTCGATCAAGGTCGCGAACTGGCTGTCCTTCTTCTTGCCGAAACCGACGTTGCCCGGATTGATCCGGTACTTGGCCAGGGCCTCGGCACAGGCCGGCTCGGCGCTGAGCAGTTGATGGCCGTTGTAGTGGAAGTCGCCGATGATCGGCACCTCGATGCCCTTCATCGCCAGCTTGTCGACGATCCGCGGCACCGCCGCGGCGGCCTCGACGGTGTTGACCGTGATCCGCACCAGTTCGGAACCGGCGCGCCACAACTCGCCGATCTGCTTGGCGGTGGAGGCGACGTCGGCTGTGTCGGTGTTGGTCATCGACTGCACCACCACCGGCGCGCCGCCGCCGACCTGAACGCCGCCGACGACGACCGATCGGGTCGGGCGGCGCGGCAAGGGGCCGAAACCCGGGGGCGCGCAGGGCAAGGGGGCATCTGGATTCATAGCCGCATTGTAACGCCGGGGGACGCGGCTGACGTGTCCTGCGGATGAAGCGGGGGCTGAACGGCGATACAGGAGCTCTCGCATCGGCGCCTTCGCCGGACGGGCCGGCAGCGGCGCGCAAAGACCGATTGGTCCAGGCGCGATACCATTGCAGGCGCTGTTCGAGGACCTCGACCGTCTGCGCGCGGAAAGCTCCTCGCTATATAGAGAGGGGCAGAAAATGACGGACAGTTTGCAGAAACAGATAGATTCGCTGTTATCTATGGCTAAGGACGCTCAGGCCGGAGTATTTCCATGGGCGATTGTTTCGCTATCGGTAGCGGCATTGGTAGTTGAAAACAAAGCGCCCCATCTTCTGGATGTTTTTCCAGATAAGGTGAAAGCTGATTTATTGGAGGCGGTTGAGCACTACAACCAATATGGAAATTTTTCTATTTACTCAAGCGGCGGAGAAGCGGATCAGACTGAATTGATCAGAGACTTTATTGAAGTAATGAAGTTGAGCCATTGACGTAGCATTTTCACAACCGAATCCAAGATGCCCCCCAACGACCCCGATCACGTCCTCACCCCGAGCCAGCTCAACACCCTGGCCCGCAACCTGCTGGAAGACACCTTCCCGCTGATCTGGGTCGAGGGCGAACTGGGCAATCTGTCGCGGCCGTCTTCGGGCCATCTCTACATGACCCTGAAGGACGCGCGCGCCCAGGTCCGCTGCGCGATGTTCAAGCCCAAGAGCAGCTGGCTGAAATTCGTCCCGCGCGAGGGCCTGCGGGTGCTCGCGCGCGGCCGTCTGACCTTGTACGAAGCGCGCGGCGACTACCAGTTGGTGCTCGACCACATGGAAGAGGCCGGCGAAGGCGCCTTGCGCCGGGCGTTCGAGGAACTCAAGGCGCGGCTCGGCGCCGAAGGCCTGTTCGACAGCGAGCGCAAGCGCGAGCTGCCGCGCTTCCCGGCGCGGATCGCGGTGATCACCTCGCCCAGCGGCGCGGCGGTGCGCGACGTGCTCAGCGTGCTGGCGCGGCGCTTCCCGCTGGCCGAAGCCGAAGTGCTGCCGGTGCCGGTGCAAGGCGACGGCGCCGCCGAGCGCATCGCCGCGATGCTGCAACGCGCTCAAGCGTCCGGGCGTTACGACGTGATCGTGCTCGCCCGCGGCGGCGGTTCGCTGGAAGACCTGTGGGCCTTCAACGACGAGCGCCTGGCCCGGACCATCGCCGCCTCGGCGGTGCCGGTGGTGTCGGCGATCGGCCACGAGACCGACTTCACCCTGGCCGATTTCGCCGCCGACGTGCGCGCGCCGACCCCGTCGGTGGCCGCCGAATTGCTGGTGCCGCAGCAAACCGATCTGCTGCATCGCCTGCGCGTGCTGGAAGCGCGCCTGCACAACCTGCACGGCCAGCGTTTGCGCCAGGCGATGCAGCGCGCCGACCGCGCCGGTTTGCGCTTGAACGCGCAACGCCCGCAAGCGCGGCTGGCCGCGCTGCGCACCCGCCAGCAGGAAGCGCTGCGCCGGCTCGAACAAGCCTGGCGCCTGCGCCTGGAACGCGACACCGCGCGGCTGCGTCATATCGACGCGGTGCTGCGCGCGCGCCATCCGCGGCGGCGGATCGCGCAACTGCGCGAGCGTTTGAATGCGATCGCGCAGCGCCCGCAGGCGGCGATCGTGCGGCGGCTGCGCGGCGATGCCTTGCGTTTGCGCGGTTTGGCGCGTTCGTTGGAAGCGGTCAGTCCGTTGGCCACGGTGGCGCGCGGGTATTCCATCGTCCAGCAGCAAGACGGGCGGGTGGTGCGCAGTGTGCTGGATGCGGCGCCGGACGATCGGTTGAACGTGCGGGTGCAGGATGGGCAGATCAAGGTGCGGGTGGAGCGGCGCGAGGACTGACGCTGGCCGCGTGGGCGGTGGCTCAAATCCCCCGCACTCGCTGCGCGAGTGCTGCCCCCTTTGCTAAAGGGGGCGATTGCAAAGGCCGCGTCGCCGCAGGCCACGATGCGGCGCCGGACGATTGGTTGAACGTGCGGGTGCAGGATGGGCAGATCAAGGTGCGGGTGGAGCGGCGGGACGACTGACGTGGGCTGCGTGGGCGGTGGCTCAAATCCCCCGCACTCGCTGCGCGAGCGCTGCCCCCTTTGCTAAAGGGGGCGATTGCAGAAGCCGCGCAACAGCAATTCCCCACGCCCCCACCCGAAGCGCTCCCCCCTTTGCAAAAGGGGGGCCCGGGGGGATTTGCCCCACCCCAGACGCACCACCAACCCGCACCGTTCCACCACCGTCGCCCACCACTCACACCGCGTGCGCGATCCTTGCGCTCCTACGTTCCATCCGGAGTCCCGCATGACCAAAGCGTCCGACCTCTTCGTCGCCGCGCTCGAAGCCGAAGGCGTGGAATACATCTTCGGCATCCCCGGCGAAGAAAACCTCGACCTGCTCGAATCGATGCGCACCTCTTCGATCAAGCTGGTGCTGACCCGCCACGAACAAGCCGCCGGTTTCATGGCCGCCACCTACGGCCGCCTGACCGGCAAAGCCGGCGTCTGCCTGTCCACGCTCGGCCCGGGCGCGACCAATCTGGTCACCGCCGCCGCATACGCCCAGCTCGGCGCCATGCCGATGCTGATGATCACCGGGCAGAAACCGATCAAGACCAGCAAGCAAGGGCATTTCCAGATCGTCGACGTGGTCGACACGATGCGCCCGCTGACCAAGTACACCCGCCAGATCGTCGCCGCCGACAGCATCCCGGCGCGGGTGCGCGAAGCCTTCCGCCGCGCCGAGGAAGAACGCCCCGGCGCCGTGCATCTGGAACTGCCGCAGGACATCGCCGGCGACCCGACCCAGGCGCGGCTGATTCCGGCCTCGTTCTCGCGCCGCCCGGTGGCCGAGGACAAGGCGATCGAACGCGCCGCCGAAGCCATCGCCAACGCGCGCCATCCGATCCTGATGATCGGCGCCGGCGCCAACCGCAAGACCACCTCGAAAACCCTCGACGCCTTCGTCGCCAAACTCGGCATCCCCTACTTCACCACCCAGATGGGCAAGGGCGTGCTCGACGAACAAGGGCCGCTGTGGCTCGGCAACGCCGCGCTGTCGGATCACGATTTCGTCCACCGCGCCATCGACGCCGCCGACTGCATCGTCAACATCGGCCACGACGTGATCGAAAAACCGCCGTTCTTCATGCGCGAAGGCCGGCGCACGGTGATCCACGTCAACTACGCCAGCGCCGAAGTCGATGCGGTGTACTTCCCGCAGATCGAAGTGGTCGGCGACATCGCCCATTCGGTGTGGCGTTTGTCCGAAGCCCTGCAACCGCAGGCGCATTGGGACTTCGCCTTCTTCGACCGGGTCCGCGGCACCTTGCTGGAGCAACTGCGCGACCGCGCCGACGACGACCGTTTCCCGTTGGCCCCGCAGCGCCTGGTCGCCGACGTGCGCGCGGCGTTGTCGCCGCGCGATGTGGTCTGCCTGGACAACGGCCTGTACAAGCTGTGGTTCGCCCGCAACTACCGCTGCCGCGAACCCAACACGCTGCTGCTCGACAACGCCCTGGCGACGATGGGCGCCGGCCTGCCCTCGGCGATCGCCGCGCGCATCGTCTGCCCCGACCGCAACGTGGTGGCGGTGTGCGGCGACGGCGGCTTCATGATGAATTCGCAGGAACTGGAAACCGCGGTGCGCCTGGGCCTGGACCTGGTGGTGTTGGTGCTGCGCGACGACGCCTACGGCATGATCAAGTGGAAGCAGGCGCACGAACGCTACCCGAGCTTCGGCATGGACCTGGGCAATCCGGATTTCGTCGCCTACGCGCGCAGCTACGGCGCGCGCGGGCACCGGCCCGAATCCAGCGACGCGTTCCTGCCGCTGCTGCGCCAGGCGCTGGACACGCCGGGCGTGGACGTGATCGAGGTGCCGATCGATTACAGCGACGACGACCGGATCCTCAACCAAGACATCCCGCAGCTCGCCGCCGCGCTGCAGTGAGCGAGATCGCCCTCTCCCAAGGAGCCGCCAATGGCTAAGCCGAACAAGACCAAGCCCGCCAAGGGACTCAAATCCAGTTATCCCTACTACCTGGCCAATCGCGCGGTCGCGGCCAACACCGATCTGGACGTGCTGGACAAATACAGCGGCAAGCGCGCCACCCGCGTGGCCATGGCCGACGCCGCCGCGGTGCGCAAGGCGATCGTCGCCGCGCACAAGGCGCGCGAGGCGATGGAGCGCTTCACCCCGGACCGGCGCCGCGACGTGCTCGAGCATTGCGTGCGCCGCTTCAGCGAGCGCTTCGAAGAGCTGGCGCTGGCGCTGTGCATCGAAGCCGGCAAGCCGATCAAGGACGCGCGCGGCGAAGTCGCCCGCCTGATCGACACTTTCCGCATCGCCGCCGGCGAAGCCACCCGTATCGACGGCCAGCTGATCGAGCTGCAAATCTCCGAACGCACCCGCGGCTACCGCGGCATGGTCAAGCGCGTGCCGATCGGCCCGTGCAGCTTCATCACCCCGTTCAACTTTCCGTTGAACCTGGTCGCGCACAAGGTCGCCCCGGCGATCGCCGCCGGCTGTCCGTTCGTGCTCAAGCCGGCGATCAAGACGCCGGTCGGCGCGCTGATCATCGGCGAGGTGCTGGCCGAAACCGACCTGCCCGAGGGCGCGTTCTCGGTGTTGTGCTGTTCCAACGAAGACGCTTCGCTGCTGGTCGAGGATGAGCGGATCAAGCTGCTGAGCTTCACCGGCGGCCTGATCGGCTGGGATCTGAAGGCGCGCGCCGGCAAGAAGAAGGTCACCCTGGAACTCGGCGGCAACGCCGCTTGCATCGTCGACGCCGATCCCGGCGCCAGCCTGGATCATGTGGTCGAGCGTTTGATCTTCGGCGCCTATTACCAGAGCGGCCAGAGCTGCATCAGCGTGCAGCGCATCTACGCGCATGCCGATATCTACGACAAGCTGCGCAAGAAGCTCAAGGCGGCGATCGCCAACCTGCGCATGGGCGATCCGCGCGATGAAAAGACCTTCATCGGCCCGGTCGTCGACGAGGACGCGGCCAAGCGCATCCAGTCGTGGATCGACGCGGCGATCAAGGGCGGCGCCAAGCGCATCGCCGGCGGGCCGCGCAACGGCAACATGATTCCGGCGACGTTGCTGGAGAAGGTCGCGCACGATGCCGACCTGTACCGCAAGGAAGCCTTCGGCCCGGTCGCGCTGATCGAGCCGTTCGACGATTTCGAGCGCGTGCTCCAGGTGGTCAACGACAGCGACTTCGGCCTGCAAGCCGGTGTGTTCACCGGCCGCCTGGACCATGCGATGCGCGCCTGGGACCGGCTCGACGTCGGCGGCGTCATCGTCGGCGACGTGCCGAGCTTCCGGGTCGACAACATGCCTTACGGCGGGGTCAAGGATTCCGGCCAGGGGCGCGAAGGCGTGCGCTATGCGATCGAGGATATGAGCGAGCAGCGGTTGTTGGTGATCCGCGATCCCATCGAAGCGCGCTAAGCCAAAGGATCCAGCCCCTCTCCAAGATATGAGCCCCTCTCCCGCTTGCGGGAGAGGGGTTGGGGTGAGGGCACCAGATCGCCGAAGGCCCTCATCCGCCCTCCGGGCACCTTCTCAGCCTTGCACTCCCTTCGGTCGCCGCAAGCGGGAGAAGGGAGTCCGCAAAAATCTTTTCCCTCCCTCAACCCCACCCACCACACCCGCCCGTTCGACTTCCCAGGTCCACACACCAGGGAAGCCACCATGCAAGCCTCAGCCACGCGCCGCTCGCCGACCACCCGCACCTTCTCCACCCACGCCCTGAGCGCCGCGCTGCTGGCCGCGCTGGCCTTGAGCGCCTGCCAGTCCTCGGGCGACATCAACCCCTCCACCGCCAAGAGCCCGCCGGTCGAGCAAACCCACAACGCGCCGCCGGTCGCCGAAGGCGCGCTGGCCGACGCACCCGCCGATGCCGCCGCGTCGTCGACCGCCCCGTTCCTCGCCGCTCCGATCGAACCGGCCAAGGCCGCCGCCGAATACAAGCCCGGCGACCGCGCCGCGGCCGGCAACGCCGCCGCCAAGCGCGATCACAGCAGCCTGGACCGAATCGCCGTCACCGGCGCACGGATCGAAACACGCGCCAAGCAAGACCGGCGCATGCGCATCCAGCAACTGCCCCCGCAAGCGCTCGCCGCCGCCCCGGCGATGATCGCTCCGCCGCCGCCCCCGCCCTACTACTCGCAGCCGGCCAACACCGAAAAATACGCCGAGCGCGAAGACAACCCGGTGGTGCGCGCCAGCGAGCAGCCGCTGTCGACCTTCTCCATCGACGTCGACACCGGCAGCTACGCCAATGTGCGGCGCATGCTCAACGACGGCCAGCGCCCGCCCGCCGACGCCGTGCGCGCGGAAGAATTCATCAACTACTTCGACTACGGCCACGCCGCGCCGACCTCCCTGGCCACGCCGTTCAAGGTCTCCACCGAACTGGCGCCGGCGCCGTGGAACGCCCAACGCCAACTGCTGATGATCGGCATCAAGGGCTACGACGTGCCCAAGCAGACGCTGCCGCCGGCCAACCTGGTGTTCCTGATCGACACCTCCGGCTCGATGAACTCGCCCGACAAGCTGCCGCTGCTCAAGAGCGCGTTCTCGATGCTGGCCAAGCAACTGCGCGCGCAGGACCGCATCTCGATCGTGGTCTACGCAGGCTCCGCCGGCCTGGTGCTGCCGCCGACCCCGGGCGACCGCCAGCAGGAGATTCTCGACGCGCTCAACCGCCTGGAAGCCGGCGGCAGCACCAACGGCGGCGACGGCATCCGTCTGGCCTACCAGACCGCCAAGCAGGCCTTCGTCAAGAACGGCGTCAACCGGGTGATCCTGGCCACCGACGGCGATTTCAACGTCGGCACCGTCGACAACAACGCTTTGGAAACCCTGGTCGCCGATCAGCGCAAGAGCGGCATCGCCTTGACCACGCTGGGCTTCGGCACCGGCAACTACAACGATCAGCTGTCGGAAAAACTGGCCGACGTCGGCGACGGCAATCACGCCTACATCGACACCTTGCAAGAGGCGCGCAAGGTGCTGGTGGAGGAAATGGGCTCGACCCTGATGACCATCGCCCGCGACGTCAAGATCCAGATCGAATTCAACCCGGCACTAGTCGCCGAGTACCGCTTGATCGGTTACGAAAACCGCCTGCTCAAGCGCGAGGATTTCGCCAACGACAAGGTCGATGCCGGCGACATCGGCGCCGGCCATGAGGTCACTGCGCTGTACGAGATCACCCCGGCCGGCTCCGCCGCTACGCGTCTGCCGGCGCTGCGCTACGGCGAAAAGACCGTGGCCGCGAGCGGCAAGGACGGCGAGATCGCCAACCTCAAGCTGCGCTACAAGCGTCCCTCGGAAGATCGCAGCCAGCTGATCGAAACGCCGATCCTGCGCTCGACCCAGCGCGCGGTCGCCAGCGATCCGATGCGCATGGCCGCATCGGTGGCGGCCTTCGCCGACGCCTTGCGCGGCGGCAGCCAGTACGACGGCTGGGGCTGGGACCAGATCCTGGCCAATGCGCGCGGCGTGCGCCTGGACGATCGCTGGGGCCAGCGCGCGGAATTCGTGCGACTGGTCGAACGCGCCAAGGCGCAGATCGGCGAACTCAAGCCGGCCAATGGCGTGGCGATCAGCCAGTAAATCGACGGGCGGAAGCGGTGCGGTGGGCCAGGGACGGCCCGGTTTCCGCGGCGGGATGGCGCATCGAGCCGAGCCTTTGACCCGACCCGAAGTTACGTCGTTGTTCGATGGGC